>JAUIEG010000554.1 GCA_030428745.1 Alphaproteobacteria bacterium | reverse complement strand
GCCGTTTGTCGGCCTGCTCGGCACGGTCTGGGGCATCATGAATGCGTTCCAGGCGATTGCGCTCACCAAAGACACGAACCTCGCCGTTGTGGCGCCCGGTATTGCTGAGGCCTTGTTCGCAACGGCGCTTGGTCTTCTCGCGGCGATCCCGGCGGTTGTCGGCTACAACCGCTATTCGTCGGCGCTCAACTCTTTCGCCGTGCGCCTGTCCGGTTTCGCGGATGAATTCTCGGCGATCCTGTCGCGCCAGCTTGACGAAAGGGCGCGCTGATGGGCGTCAATCTCAATTCAGGCGGCGGGCGCCACAGGCCCGGCCGCACGCGGCCGATGGCTGAGATCAATGTGACGCCGCTGGTCGACGTCATGCTGGTGCTGTTGATTGTGTTCATGGTCGCCGCGCCCCTGCTGACTGTGGGCGTCGCGGTGGACCTGCCGGAAACGGCGGCCAATCCGATCCAGGACCAGGGCGAGCCCCTGACCGTAACGGTTTCCGCTGACGGCACGATCTATGTGCAGGAAACAGCGGTTGAGTACGAAAATCTCGTCCCCCATCTCGAGGCGGTGGCGACCGCCGGCTACGACCAGCGCATTTTCATTCGCGGCGACGAAAACCGCGCCTATGGCGACGTCGTGCGCGTCATGGGCCGCATCAACGCCGCCGGGTTCCGCCGCATCGGTCTTGTGACCGATCAGGAACAATAACCGCGTGTACGGACGTTAGTAACGAAGGCCCATAGGTTCATGCGTTTTGGGATCTTAGTATCCATTATTCTTCACGCAGGCGTAGCCTTTGTGCTGCTGCTGCCCGGCCTATTGCCGCGCCGGTTGCCTGACGTCACGGCCGAACCATATATTCCCCTCGATCTCATCGCCGAAGCCGAGCTTGACCTGACGACCAGCGTTCCCGCCGCCGCGCCGGAGCCGGTCGCCGAGGAAGAGCCCGAACCCGATCTGCCCGAACCGGTTGTCGAAGAAGAGCCCGCGCCCGCTGAAGAAGCGCCGGAGCCGGAATTCCTGCCGGAACCCGAACCCGAGCCCGCGCCGGTTGTTGAAGAGCCGGAGCCCGAACCCGAGCCCGTAAAACCGGAGCCCGAACCGACGCCGGCGCCGCCGAAAGAAACGCCGGCAGTGAAACCGCAACCGAAAGACGAGCTCGATCTCGACGCCTTGTCGCAACTGATCGACAGGGAGCGCGAGAACGAAAAGCCGAAAACGCCGAGCCAGACGCCGTCGCAGACAACTGAAACGGCTGATAAGGCGCGCGCTGCTGTCGGCGCCGGCGACCGTCTGACCGCGAGCGATGAGGCGAAAATGCGTGCGGCGGTCCAGCGCTGCTGGAATGCAGGGACTATCATCGGCGCCCCGGAACCAGAAAAGCTGATTGTTGTCATTGAGTTTGAGCTTAATCGCGACGGCACCCTGTCGTCACAGCCAAGGGTGGCGAATGAGTTGCAAATCAATCTATCCGGCAACCAGTTCTGGCGTGTGGCGCAGCGCGAGGCCATGAGCGCCGTCGTCAAATGCGCGCCCTATGATTTTCTGCCGGTGGAGCGGTATGAGAGCTGGAAAGAATTCCGGTTCAACTTCGATCCGAGCCAGATGGTGGGGCGCTGATGATCTGCGGTCCCGGCAATAGCGGCTTAACAAAACTAGCTGCACTACTGGTTTGCTTACTAACGCCGGCGACCGCTTGGGCAGAAGAGCATGGTCCCAATAAGCCAGACCTTGATGCGCTGTACGTGGCGTTCAGTGAGAATGGAATTGAAAGAATCGGCGCGACAGGATCGGCTGCCAAATGTGATTCTGAAGACGCAGACACCTTACTAAAGTGTGAGATGAATATTCTGCGCCGCAAGATAGGAAGCTGCTGGAATGCAGGGACGATCATCGGTGCGCCAGAGCCGGAAAAGCTTGTTGTTGTTATCGATTTTGACCTTAATCCGGACGGTATGTTTTCGTCTCCTCCCCGAGTGGTCAATGATGAGCAAATCGAGTTATCTGAAGATCCGTTCTGGATACTCGCCCGGCAGGCGGCGCTCGACGCGGTTACGAATTGCGAGCCTTATGATTTCTTTTCCGAAAAAACATATGACATGTGGAAAGAAATAAGTCTCACATTCGATCCGAGCGCGATGTATGGACGTTGAGGCGAACAAATTTCAGGGGGCCTGAAAGAAAGTAGCGATATGAAGAAATATTTGATCATCCTCCTGGCCGCGATTTCAGTGGCGGCGACGCCCGCTTTTGCACGGGTCACCATCGACATCACGCAAGGCAATGTAGACCCGATGCCGGTCGCTGCGCCGAACTTCCTTGGCGCCGATGAGGCGACGCAAGGTCTGGGTCGCGACATCACCGGCGTCATCATGAACGACCTCGACCGATCGGGGCTCTTCTCCGTGATTGACCAGCGCGCCTATATTGAAAAGCCGGAAAGCGTGAACACGCGCCCGCGCTTCGCCGACTGGCGCATCATCAATGCGCAGGTGCTGATTGTCGGTGAAGTCGAAGAGCTTTCTGATGGCCGCATTCAGGTGTCGACGCGCGTCTGGGATGTTTATTCCGATGAACAGCTCGGCGCCGTCGCGTTCAAGACGCCCGCCGACAACTGGCGCCGCGCCGCGCACAAGGTTGCGGATTTCGTTTATAAAACGCTCACCGGCGAG
>JAUIEG010000553.1 GCA_030428745.1 Alphaproteobacteria bacterium | reverse complement strand
CGAGGTCCGAGCCGCGCCCACCCGGTTTTGCGTTCTTAACATCAACGCCGGACTTCGAAAATGAAGCGAAACGGATCACGGCCATCCAGCCAAGCATGATCAATGACCACAATATCAATACCGCCGCCGGCGCCAGAATATTCTCAGTCATTGTTCGAGCCCTCCCGTCAGAGCGCTTTCGCTATGCTCTATGCCTCGCCAAGCGCAGCAAGATACAGATCAAGCATGGCTTCCTGCTCCTGCCGGTCCGCGCGATCCATTTTACGGATCTTCACTACCTGGCGCAGCGTCTTGACGTCGTAGCCGTCGCCTTTGGCTTCGGCGTAGACTTCCTTGATGTCGTTCATCACCGCAGCCTTGTCTTCTTCAAGGCGCTCAACGCGCTCGATAAAAGACCGCAGGCGGTCCGCCGCGATAGTGGTTGCGCCTTCGACGCTTGCTGCTGATCCGTCCGCCACTGGAGAGCTCCCGAGTTCCTGATGTTGAATTCATCCGGATACGGAACAAGCGCCCATGTCCGGCCGGACATCAAGGAATAGAAATGCTCGCGCCAAAGGCCAAGTGCGAACCTTCCACAGGTGGAAAACTAAATGTACCTTCGGCGAAAAGTCCTTCAGTCTCCCCCGGTTATATCCGGGGTCGGCTTCAGTGTACTTTTCACCGATTTCGGAACGAAAAATTTGAAAGACAATCGAAGGGCCGCCCCGAGATTGGCTTTCACATTATATTTTTGTGGAAAAGTACACCGAGCGCAGCGAGGGACTTTTTCACAAAGTCCTAGATTTCTTGGCCGTCGATTTCGCGGCGAAGCTCGCGGGCGCGCTGACGGGCGTTCTCGTCATGGGGATTCCACTCAAGCGCCTTCTGGAACATCTCATAGGCGGCCCGGTCTTCCCCACCCGTCAGGAGGAGCTCGGCGAGCACCACCCGCACCTCAAACTGGCGCGGCTCCAGCTCCAGCACTTTGGAGAAATCCTCAATCGCCCCGGCCCGGTCATCGGTCGTCAGCCGCACCGTCCCGCGCAGGGCGTAGCCTTGCGCGAAATTGGGCGCGAGGCCCGTAACATGGTCGAGAAGGGCCAGCGAGAGGTCGAATGCGCCGTTATTAGCGGCGAGATTGGCCCGCTCGAAAAGAAGGTCCACGGTGTCGCTCTGGCTGTCGGACCAGATATCGATAATCCGGGCCGTATTCTCCTCCGAGCGCCGGGCGTCGCCCACCCGAAGCTCCTCGAACAACGCGTCGAGACGCGGATCGGTCTGATCCGCGGCGGCGGGCGTGGCGGCCGCAAGACATAACAGAATCAAGCAAAAAGGCCTTCGCATGGGCGAAAGCCTAATATTTAAACCCTTAAAAACCAAGGAATTTCGCGCCAAATACGCGTGAACTGGCGTTAAGCCTGTTTCGCCTTGAAGCGGCGCTGGGTCTTGTTGATCACATAGACGCGGCCTTTGCGGCGCACCACACGGCAGTCTTTGTGACGGTTTTTCAAGGACTTAAGCGACGAACGGACTTTCATGACGATGTGCTTTCAACGGGCTTTCAACTGATCCGGAGCCGCGGGAGATAGTCAACGCATCGGCGGATGTCAACATCGCGCGGCGGCCCTTTCCGCGCGTCCGCGAAAAGGGCCAGCCAGACATCATGCGGCCCAGCCGCATCGCCGGTCCGCAGGTAAAACCAAAATGTCAAAGAGCCCGCTCCAACACGCTTGCGCGCTTGCAGCCCGGCGCCGTCAGGACCTCATCTGAACTTTTGCGGGGAATGTTCTCGCCCGCCTTCGCTTCGGCCTCAGTCCGGCAACGGGAAGAAGCATAAGGCCGCGCGGGAAGTGGTGGATAACTCTTCACCAACCCTCAAAAAACCGCCCGAATTCATCAGAAATGAGGTGTTTTTCGCGTTATTGGGGTGAAGGTTTTGAGGCCTCTTAAGCCCCTCTCCCGCTAGCGGGAGAGGGGTTTGGGGTGAGGGTGGAAGTTCGACGCTTAAATGCTTGAAGGTGACCTTGGATTTCTGCGGAGAGGCGCGACGTCATAACCAAATGCTTGCGCTTTGGTTCACCCCCTCACCCCAGCCCTCTCCCCCAAGGGGAGAGGGAGGAGAAAGGAAATCGCTAAGCCCGCGCCTTCGCAGCGCCATAGACATCCGGCGCCAGCTTTTCCCCGGCGATGGGGTAAACGCCTTCCGCGCCGAGGACCCAGGCGACCGGGTTTGGCAGGATCGGCGCATAAGCCTCGTCGAGAATGTTAAGCCCGCCCGTATAAGCGCCCATGGCCGGCATGATCATCCGGTCTTCACCTACAGCGAAACAGCGGCGGCGAAGTGCGCGGCCTTCGCTGAGAACACGCGCGCAAGGGTGAAGGTGTCCGGCGATCTCGCCTGTGGCTTTCCCCTCTTTCGGCTCGTGACGAAACACCAGCGCGCCGATTCGTTTCCTGAAGGTCGTTTCGGCGGCGAAGCGCGCGGGCGGTTCCGGATCGTGATTGCCGAGAATCCAGACCCATTCGGTCGCGCGCATCAGGCTTTCGAGGCTCGCCGCGTCTTCGTCATCCATGCGGGCTTCCGCCTCGCCATCATGGAAAGCGTCGCCAAGGGAAATCACGCGGGCCGGTTTGTACCGGCGCATCAGCGCGGCAAGACGCATCAAGGTCGTGCGCGTATCGTAAGGCG
>JAUIEG010000552.1 GCA_030428745.1 Alphaproteobacteria bacterium | reverse complement strand
GCCGACTGTATGCCGTTCCTGTTCGCCGACCCGCAAGCCGGGATTGTCGCCGCCGCTCATGCCGGCTGGCGCGGGGCGCTGGCCGGGGTTCTCGAAAATACAGTGGAGGCGATGGTTAAGCTCGGCGCCAAAACGGGAGATATCGTCGCTGCGGTCGGGCCGTGTCTGCGCCAGCCAAACTTCGAAGTCGGCCTCGATCTGCTCGAAACTTTCACCGCCAAACACCCTGAAGCGGAACGGTTTTTTTTACCCGGCCTCAGCGCCGACAAGCGCCAGCTCGATCTCGCGGGATTCGGCCGCTGGCGGCTCGAAACAGCGGGCGTGACGCAGCTCGACGATATCGGCCTTTGCACCCTCGCCGAGCCGGACCGATTCTTCAGCTACCGCGCCATGCGCCGCCGCGGCGAGGCCGATTACGGCCGCAATCTTTCAGCTATCTCACTGAAACCGAAGTGATTTGAAAATCCCGCCGCAAGCGGGTTGCGCATCTGTCAGGAAACCGTCATGAAGCCCGCGCTGTCATGGGTTAAGCGAGGGGCCGCTTCATGAGACTGATCGCCGGAAATTCCAACCGCCGGTTAAGCGAAGCCATAGGGCGCAAGCTCTCAACCCCGCTCTCTCAGGCGGAAATCAAAACCTTCAAGGATGGCGAGGTCTTCGTCGAGATTCAGGAAAACGTGCGCGGCGAAGACGTGTTCGTGATCCAGTCGACCGCCTATCCGGCGAATGACAATCTGATGGAGCTCCTGATCACGATGGATGCGCTGAGCCGCGCCTCGGCGAGCCGCATCACCGCCGTGATCCCTTATTTCGGCTACGCCCGTCAGGACCGCAAAGCCGGCCCCCGGACGCCGATCTCTGCAAAGCTCGTCGCCAATCTCATCACCACCGCCGGCGCCGACCGTGTGCTGACTGTCGATCTCCACGCCGGTCAGATCCAGGGTTTCTTCGATATCCCGACGGACAACCTTTACGCCGTCAAAGAATTCGAGCGCCGCATCCGTGAATTGCAGAACGGCGATCTCGGCGACGTCACTGTCGTCTCCCCCGATGTCGGCGGCGTGGTGCGCGCCCGGGCGCTCGCCAAGCGTCTTGAAGACCGCCCCCTCGCCATTGTCGACAAACGCCGCGAAGGCCCCGGGCTTTCCGAAGTGATGAACATTATCGGCGAAGTCAAAGACCGCCATTGCGTGATCTTCGACGATATCGTCGATTCCGGCGGCACGCTCTGCAACGCAGCGCAGGCGCTGATGGACAAAGGCGCGTCATCGGTGACCGCCTGCATCACCCATGGCGTTCTTTCCGATCATGCGGAAAACCGGGTGATGAAGTCCGATGCGCTGACGCGCCTGATCATCACCGACTCCATCGAAGCGCGTGAAGGCGTCGCCGACTGTCCGAAGATCGAACAGGTCTCCATTGCGACGCTTCTTGCGGAAGCCATTCGCCGCATCGCCAATGAAGAATCGGTGTCGAGCCTCTTCGACTAGCCCGGATCTTTGCCGCCCGGCTGCCAGAGCTGGATCGGATTGCCTTCAGGGTCGAAAAGCTGGGCGAATTTTCCGTTGGGATATTCCTCCGGATCAACTTCGACGTCTATGCCCTTGCCGCGCAACTGCTTCACCATGGCGTCGAGATTTTTAACCCGGAAATTGATCATCCACTGGTTCTTCATATCGCCGAAATAAGTCGTGTCATTGGCGAAAGGCGCAAAGACGGTCGTCCCCGCATTGGTGCGCCAGGCCGGCGCATCGTAGTCACTCGGCACGGTGTTTATGCCGAAATTATCCTCATACCATTTTGCAAGGCCGCTGGTGTCTTTCGCGCGGAAGAAGAACCCGCCAATGCCATCCACTGTTTCCATGATGATGCTCCCTTTTGATGGAAAGCACATCACGAGCCGCCTGAGACAGCAAGCGTGAAACTATTGAAAAGACTGGATTTCACCCTTCCGGGTGATGACATCACCTGATCTTGCGAGCGCTGACAGCCGCTTGTGGGTTTCCGCTTTGGCGCGCCGCCGCTATGACCGGACGTTCCAGAATCAAAAACCTCTGCCGGAGGGCGATGGGTGACCAGGGACATTTCACAACACACACTCGACCCAGAGGACTGGGATGAGGCGCGGACGTTGGGCCACCGGATGCTCGACGACATGTTCGATTATCTCATGAGCCTTCGCGAACGGCCGGCATGGACCTCGCCGCCGCCGCAATCGCGCGCGGCGCTCGAAGCGCCCACCCCTATGAAAGGCGCGCCGCTGGAGGATGTTTACCGGACCTTCAAGGAGCACATTCTCCCCTATCCCACCGGCAATCAGCATCCCGGCTTTTTTGGCTGGGTCATGGGCAACGGCACGCCGACCGGGATGCTCGCCGACATGCTGGCGTCCGGCATGAACCCGCATCTCGCCGGCTACGACCAGTCCGCGCCCATAGTTGAAAAACAGGTGATCTCGTGGTTTGCGGACTTGCTGGGCTTTCCGGACGACAGTTCAGGACTTCTCGTCTCGGGCGGCACCATGGCGAACCTCAACGCGCTCGCCGTCGCGCGCTGTGAGCGCGCCGGATTCGACATCCGCCAAGAGGGCCTTTCCGGCGCGCCGCAACTCACTGTGTATGGCGGCGCCGAAACCCATAACTGGATCGTCAAGGCGTGCGAACTGACGGG
>JAUIEG010000551.1 GCA_030428745.1 Alphaproteobacteria bacterium | reverse complement strand
GGGCCGCGATCCGGGCTCACAAGGCCAGAGCGGCACTTACGAACGAACGGTGACTATGGCGGCCGCGCTGGAATTGAAAGCGCTGCTGGAAAAGCGCGGCGGATATGACGTCGTACTGACGCGTGAATCCGATACGGATAAGCGGATCATCTCGAGCCAGCGTGACGAACTTGCCCGCCGCGAGTCACTGGCGCGCGCCGCCGGCGCGGATCTGTTTATCTCGCTTCACTCGGACGCGATCTCCCAACCGGCGGTGCGTGGGGCCTCCGTTTACACTTTGTCGGAAGAAAGCACGGCGCGCTCGGCCAAAATCGCCAAGTCGCAGGGCGATTACCAAGTCTATGACGTCAATCTCAAAGAATATGACTCAGTCGTTGGCGATATCCTGTTCGATAAGGCGCAGGACACAACCATGACGAAATCGTCTAAATTCGCCGAGATCTTGATCAAAAATTTGTCCGGTAAGACGCCCATGCTGAACCGCTCGCATCGGCAGGGCGATCTGCGGGTTCTATTGGCGCCGGACGTGCCGGCGGTGCTGCTTGAGATGGCCTTCATCTCCAACGCCAAGGATGAGGCTAACCTCAATTCCCCGGTCTGGCGGGGCCGGACCATGGCCGCAGTGGCCGACTCAATCGACGCCTATTTCGAGTCTGAGGGCCGCCAGCGCCAGGCGCAGCTCGCCCCGGCAGCCGGGCAATAGGGCTAAACCTTACGAAAATAAGGGATTTGCGGCGCTATTGCGCCTCGCTGCCGTCCAAATTATGCGATAAAGGAAGGGTAGGAGGCGCAGGGACAGGAGGCGCCGCCGGGAAGATGACGAGCCAGGCAGAAAGGTATTTGGAAGCCCGATGGCCAATGCCGGGCCGGGTGTGGGGTGGAAAATGCCGGGACAAGCGTAAAGACCGATGACCGATCACAGAGACGACGAGCATGACAACACGCCGCCGGTGGGTGACGAGCGCCTGCAATTCGGCGATGCGCCAGGCCATGACGGCGAAGAGGCGTCTCCCGCGATTTCGGCGGCGCCTGATGATGATGACGAGCCCATCGAGCATGACATGTTCACCCGGCATGACGCGGCGGACGAAGGCGAAGAAGAGGATGAGGCTGAGGCCGTTGCGCCGGAACGGGTGAAGGCCGGGCCCGTGGATGAAGAGCCAGCCGACGAGGAAGTTGTTCTCGGCGAGGATGACGAAGCGGACGAGGCGCCGGAGCAGCTCGCAGCGCCGAAGCGCCGGACGCCGCCGGAAGACGCGCCGGCGGCTGCGAAGGCCGCGCCGTCTGGCGGCGGCGGTGGTTTGGTGGTTTCCATGTTCAAATTTATCGGCTTTGCTTTTGCGGCGGGCGCCCTTGGCCTGATCGGCGTCGCCGGTTTTTCCGCCTGGTATCTTAACAACCTCAACAAGGACCTGCCCGATTACCAGCAGCTGGCGGAATATGCGCCGCCGGTGACGACGCGCGTCTATGCGGGCGACGGATCGCTTGTTGCTGAATTCGCCCGTGAACGGCGATTGTTCGTTCCCATCGAAGCGATGCCCGACCACGTCAAATATGCGTTTGTCTCGGCGGAAGACCAATCTTTCTATGAACATTCCGGGATCGATTTTCGCGGCCTTGTGCGCGCGCAGTTGTCGAATATCGGGAACGTCATGCGCGGGCGGCGGCTTGAGGGCGGCTCCACCATCACGCAGCAGGTTGCGAAAAACTTCCTTTTGACCAGCGAACAGAAAGTCGAACGCAAGCTGCGCGAAATGCTCATCGCTCGGAAGATGGAGCGCACCTTCACCAAGGACCACATTCTTGAGCTTTATCTCAACGAGATTTATCTCGGAAATCGCTCATACGGGGTCGCCGCAGCGGCGCTCAATTATTTCGACAAATCTCTCGACGAGCTGACCATTGCAGAAGCGTCGTATCTGGCTGCGATCACCAAGGGGCCCAGCAACTATCACCCGATCGATCACGAAGCGCGCGCAATCGAACGCCGCAATTATGTGATTGCTCGTTTGGAGGCTGACGGGCGGATCACGGCGGAGGAAGCCGTAGAAGCTGAAGCTCAGCCTTTGGGCGCCCAGATAGCCCCGCCTCTGGGCGCGCGCGACTGGACTATGGAGTATTTCGCTGAGGAAGTCCGTAAGCGGATCGTCGATCTATACGGCGTAGAGGCGCTCTATGACGGCGGTCTTGCGGTCCGGACCTCGGTTGACCCGAACTTGCAGAAAAAGGCGGGCGAAGCGCTGCGCCGTTGGCTTGTCGCCTATGACCAGCGTCATGGCTGGCGTGGGGCGATTGCGACCATGGAGGAGGTTCCCGGCGAATGGGTTGAGCCGTTCGGGGCGCTGGTCGACGATCTTAAAAATACACGCAAGATTTCTGACGATATGGCGCCATGGCGGCCGGCGCTTGTGCTTTCCGTCAACGCCGATAGCGCCGAGATCGGTTTCCCCGATGGTGAGACAGCGTCTATCCCTGTAGAGCTGATGGCTTGGGCGAGGGATTATATCTCCGCCAATAATCTCGGCGACGAGGTGAACGCGGCGGGGAAGGTCCTCAAACGCGGCGACGTTGTTTATGCGGAGAAATACGACGCAGAGACGCTGCCGAAGGATGAAGATGCGGCCGAGGACGCGCCGACAAAACCGACGCCGGAAAATTCCTACGCTTTGCGTCAG
>JAUIEG010000550.1 GCA_030428745.1 Alphaproteobacteria bacterium | reverse complement strand
GCCGCCTCTGCGGAAAGTTCCGCCTGCCAGCTAAATTCAAATGCCCGTTCTTCGAGCACACGCACATAATAAGTGATCGCCGCGGTTGCAAGAATGAGGACAATCGCTGCGGAAAGCCATTGCAATCCACTATTCGTAAGCTCACCGGGCCCCGCCCAAACGACGCCGGCAGCGATTAATGTAACCAGCGCAAGCCAGAGAACCGTTCGCCGCAGCGGCGCCAAATATCCGGAGGCCGTGGCGCCAAGCAACGACACCAAAGTCAGGAGAGGATAAGTCGAATTCGGAATGAGAACGGCAAGCGCCGTCAGCACGATGCCGGCGGCGAGCCAGAGCCGGCCCGCTCTTCGTGACTGCAGCACCTGTCGGAAAATACGAGTCGTCGGCTTTAACGTCGTTGCCATGAGCGCTCGCCGTCAAGCGCGGTCAAGCTGCTCTAGCAACTTACCGACTTGCTCGGGGTTCGATTTCGTCAATTCAAGACCAAGATAGATCAGGGAGCGTATCGCCGCCGAGCGGCTGGCAGCCCGGTTCTCAAAACGCCAGTCGTCAATCATGGAAAGCTCAGAATCAGCCACCATGATTTGTAACTTCTCAACGCGTTTTTCCGGTGCGTCAGACTTATTCTGGCTCATAGCGCACCAGTCTTTGCGTCGGCGTCAATCGCCGCATAGCGGGCCGCATCAAGGCAATGAGCGACAGCCGCCTGAACCGCCTCAGGGCGATATGGTTTGACGATGACAAAATCGGGCTCCACTTCGTCCCCCTTAAGAACCTCATCCGGGTAGCCGGTAATGAATATAACAGGACAATGATGCGCATCGTGAAATGCAGCAACGGCATCAACCCCTGTTTTTTGACCATCGAGATTATAATCTGCAAGAACGATGTCAGGCGAATTTTTCAACGCCTGGCGGGCGCCCTGTTCGGCCGTGCGCGCCATACCCACCACGATGACGCCCATATCCTCAAGAACGTCCCTGAGGTCGGCGGCGATCAGCGGTTCATCCTCGACAATAAGTGCGCTTCTTTCGCCACGGTCCGATCTGACGAGCGAGCGCCCTTCCGTCAGCAACTCTTCATAAGGCTGCGACAACGGCTCCAGGATTTCTTGGACTTCACGCGCTGAAAACCCACAAACATCGTTGAGCAGCAGAACAAGCCTCGCCTCGGACGGCATTGGCCCCATGCTTCTGATGAATGCAGAATTAGAGAAGGGTTTGGGAGAGGCTTCTTCCGCCATGACTTCGCGCCAGCGAAGGACGAAGCGGCGAAACCACTCAACGCGGTTCGCAGGCGGGGCCCCATTTCTATTTTTCTGATTGGCCTCGGCAGAGACAGCGAGCGCGAGCTCGTCACCAACCATACGGTCGGCGGTTACAGCGCGAGCGAACTGCCTTATAGAGGCGCTGACCGGCAAAAACACATCAACTCCGTCAGTAATACCTTGAGCTAAACATCACGCCCCCGATAGGGTTCCACAAACGAATGGATTTTAATGCCTATTTGTGAACTTTTTCCAGTTTTTCGTGTATAAAACTTGTGGTCAAGATCGCACACATCTCCGACCTTCACTTTGGACGCGCGAATGGGGCCGCTATTGATGCGCTAACGCTCGCGATCAACAGCGAACGGCCGGATTTGGTCGCCATTACGGGCGATTTCACCCAAAACGGCGCAAGACGGGAATTTGCCCAAGCCAGCGAGTTTCTGGCCTCCCTCTCCAGCCCGGTGCTTGCCGTGCCCGGCAATCACGACACACCCGTTTATAACCTTCCGCTTCGATTTCTTAAGCCCTGGGCGCGCTTCGAAAAACACATCGGAGCTGCGCAGCTTCAGTTTGCAACGGCTGGAAACGTTGTTGTCATCGGCCTGAACTCCGCTCGTCGCGCCCGCATGCGCCTCAACTGGTCCTACGGCAAGCTCTCGCGCAAAGTCATTGAGGCCGCCTCCGCCATTGCAGAGCGCGAAAGCAGCGACGGAAAGACTGTTATTGTCGCCTCGCATCATCCCTTCCAGATAGGGCCTAATCGCGCCGGTTCGGAGATCGTTGGAAATGGGGCCTACGCCCTTCAGCGTTTCGCCGAGAGCGGCGTTAACGCTGTCCTGACTGGCCATGTGCATCTAAGCGCCGCCACTCCACTCGCCGTCACGGAGGATCGAATTTTGTCAATCCAATGCGGCGCCAGCGGCGGCGCGCGCGAACGTGGCGAGGCATCCGGCTTCGGCTTGATCGGCGTTGAAAACAGCGAAGGAAATCGGGAAATTTCCGTAGAGTACCGCCACTTTGACCATAACTCTTATAAGCTTGAACGCCGCGTCGCCTTCTCCCATCAGGGGAGCCGATGGATCAGCCCGACGCTATCTCAATAAGGCCATTTCTTTGCGCGACGCTTCCGGCGCAACCCAGTCAGGCGATCCTGTGATTGCCTTTTGTACCGTGCGCGCATAGCCGCCGAACAATCCCAAGCAGCTCCTTATCCTTGTAAATTCTCGCTTTGGCGGCGAGAAGGTCTGCGTTGAGGTTGGCGACCTCCAAAACATGACAAAAAGCACCGTCATCTTCAGATAAACGCTGAAGAATAACGGCGCTGCGTGCGTTCGCCGACGGATCGTCGACGAACGCATCAAAATCCTGGCGGGTGATAAGGTGCTCTACTTTAGCCATACCTCCC
>JAUIEG010000549.1 GCA_030428745.1 Alphaproteobacteria bacterium | reverse complement strand
ATGACAATGGCGATGAAAATAAGCGGCGACATGGGAATGACTATAACAGGCCGGAGCAGCTTTCGCGACGCGGCGAAACGCGCTGAGCGCTTTTAAGTTGAAAGGGGACGGCGCTGCTTGACGTTGTCGGCGTCTTCCTCAATGGCGAGCACGCCGAATTTCTTGCCGATCTTGCGGGCGAGCGCGGCGAGTAGGGCTGGCCGACCGGTTTCTGCGCCTTCCTCCGACGCTTCGATGGCGCGCCCGAGCCAGCGCCCGGCCGAGCGGCGTGCGCCCTCTCGGCCCAGAAGGCTGACGACCGTCGATTTACCCTGATCCTGTGACACGTCCTTGCCGGTGCTTTCCATTGTGCCTTCGACATCGATCACATCGTCAAACGCCTGATAGGCAAGACCGAGCGCCACGCCATATTCATGCATCTTTTCAACGCGGGCCTTGTCAGCGCCAGCGAGTTCGGCGCCAATGGCCGCAGCGGCCGCGAAAAGCGCGCCTGTTTTTTCAAGATGGCGTTGCTCAATTTCCTTCAACGAATTGGCGTCCGGCTCTGCGCCGCCGCACATGATGTCGCGTTCCTGTCCCCCCGCGAGGCCGTCGGGGCCGACGGCGTTGGTGAGGTGACAAATGGCGCGCATTTTTTCCGCCGGATCGCCGGCGCGTCCATTGGCGATCACGCGATAGGCTTCGTTGAGCAATGCAACGGCCGCCAGCATTCCGGTGCCTTCGCCAAAAACCACATGGGTCGCGAGGCGCCCACGGCGCAGACGGGCGTCATCCATGGAGGGAAGGTCGTCCATGATCAGCGAGGCTGCATGGACCATTTCAATGGCGCAGGCGGCGTCGACCGCGTCTTCAAGGTCGCCGCCGCTTTCGGCGTGTGCGAGCAATGTGATAATTGGACGGAAGCGTTTTCCCGGCGATAGTAGCGCGTGCCGGATTGCACAAACAAGGCGCGTGTCCTTTGCGTTTTCCCGATAGAGTTCGCTCAGCCGAATGTCGATTTTCTGACGCAGGACGTCCATCGCGCCGGCGCTAAGATTCTCAAGGCCGGCCTCTACGCGTTTGTCGAACGCCATGCTGCGGCTCCTTGGGGCGATGTGAACAAGTGTGAGAAACATCTTGTGAGAACTATGATGCACTAATTCCGGGAGTTGGGAAACAGACAAAGTTTTCGGGGGCGCTCTTTCGCGGTTGCGCAATATACAGCGGCCATGGCCAGCTGCTTACAGAAAACACTATAAATAACAGGGGGTTCCGGCCTTGTTTCAGTCGATTGCGAGCCGTTATACGCTCGCTTTTAACTTAAATCCCGGCCGGTAATAGAGTTTCGTGGTCGTGACATGCAGATGGTTAAGCCAGGTGGTGCGGTCGACGGTGAAGAGGGCGGCGCCTTCAGCGATATCGAGCGCAGCGGCTTCCCTCGGCCCTGCGGATGTTGCGGAAAAGGTCACGTCGCCGCTTGAATAAGGCGCGTGTTTTAAAAGCCATTCATTGGCGCTGATCTCATGCAGCGGCGCATCGAGAATGCCCGACGCCGCCTCAAGATTGACCCAGCGATCCTCGAAGGCGTAGGGCGTCCCGTCCGCCATGTGTACGGTCTGAAGATGAAGCGCGCGCGCGCCCGCTTTCATGTGCATGCGCGCCGTGACGGCGTCTGGCGCATCAAGCGTCTCCCGAAGCAATAGATGCGGGCGGTATTGCGCGCCGAGGGCCTCCACTTCCTGACGGATCAGCGGAATTTCGAAACGTGCGCGTTTGACCGGCAGTTCCTTGATGCGCGTGCCGGCGCGGCGCTTGCGTTCGATAAGACCGTCATCGGCGAGGGATTGCAGCGCGCGGTTCACGGTCGTTCGCGCACATTGATACTCGCCCGCGAGATCCGCTTCACCCGGCATCAGTGCGCCTGGCGCCCATTCACCGGAGGAAATGCGCTCGCGGATAGCTTCACGGATGGTGTGATGACTGCTTGTG
This sequence comes from Alphaproteobacteria bacterium, assembly GCA_030428745.1. Classification (GTDB taxonomy): domain Bacteria; phylum Pseudomonadota; class Alphaproteobacteria; order Caulobacterales; family Parvularculaceae; genus Hyphococcus. The sequence goes on along the minus strand of JAUIEG010000549.1, from coordinate 708 downwards.
TGGTGATTGTTCTCGTTCATAGCTCGCTCCGCAGGCGCAGCATGACTTTGTTGAAGCGAGCGGTGATGGCGTCGTGCTTAACATGCAGGCCGTCTTTCACGACATGACGTCCCGCCGCCCAGACATCGCTGACGAGATGGTCGCCGCCTGCAAAAATCCATGTATCGAGCAGGCGGTCACCGGCAAGCCCTGCGAGCGCCGGCGCCGCGCTGTCGAGCGCAAGAAGGTCTGCGATAGCGCCGGGTTCGATCCTGCCGGCATCGCGTCCGAGCGCTGAAGCGCCGCCTGCGGCGACGGTTTCCAGCATCGCGCGTCCGCAGGATTTTTCAGGAGTGGCAAGCACTGCGCGCTGACGGTCCCGAAGCCGCTGGGAATGTTCAAGTGCGCGCAACTCTTCTGAAAGCGTGATGCGGATATTGGAATCGGAACCGAGCGCTAGCGCTCCGTCAGCGGACACGTATTTTTTCGCTTCGAAAACGCCGTCGCCGAGATTGGCCTCGGTGATGGGGCAGACGACAACCCCGGCGCCGGAAGCGGCGAGGGCGGCGGTTTCCGCATCGGTCATTTGCGTTGCGTGGACAAGCCGCCAGTCTGCGTCGATCTTCATCTTGTCGAGCAGCCACGCCACCGGCCTGGCGCCGAGATGGGCGAGGGCTTCGTCCACTTCGCCGGTCTGTTCTGCAGCGTGAATGTGGACCGGCGCGGTGC
>JAUIEG010000548.1 GCA_030428745.1 Alphaproteobacteria bacterium | reverse complement strand
GCGATGACTTTGGGGTGACCGAAGAGTGCGTGATCCGTCGCCGGCTCCGTTGCGAACACATCAAGCGCGGCGCCGGAAAGATGGCCCGCATCAAGAAGGTCTTTCAGCGCCTCTTCATCCACCAGGCCGCCGCGCGCGCAGTTCACCACATAGGCGCCTTTTTTGAGCTTGGCGAGATTGTCGCGGCTCAAGATGTTGCGCGTCTGATCGGTCAGCGGCGTGTGCAGCGTGACAATGTCGGCGCGCGACAACAACTCATCCAGATCCACCTTGCTCACGCCCAGCTCAATGGCGCGCTCTTCGGTGAGAAACGGGTCGAACGCGACGACGCGCATTTTCAACCCAACGGCGCGGTCGGCGACGATGGAGCCGATATTGCCGCAGCCAATGACGCCCAACGTCTTGCCGAAGACTTCGGTGCCCATGAAAGCGGACTTTTCCCACTTGCCGAGATGAGTCGATGCGCTCGCCTGCGGGATCGAGCGCACGAGCGAGAACATCATGGCGATGGCGTGTTCGGCAGTTGTTATGGCGTTGCCGTAAGGCGTGTTCATCACAACGATGCCCGCCGCCGTCGCCGCCGGAATGTCGATATTGTCGACGCCGATGCCGGCGCGGCCGATCACTTTCAGGTTTTTGCCGGCTTCAATGATCGCCGCCGTCGCCTTGGTGGCGGAGCGCACGGCGAGACCGTCATACTGGCCGATTACGGACAGGAGCTTTTCCTTGTCCTTGCCGAGCGACGGTTCGAAATCGACTTCGACGCCGCGCTCCCTGAAAATATTGACGGCGGTTTCGCTCAGCTTGTCGGAAACAAGAACTTTAGGCATGGGGATTCCCCGATCTGAATTTGAATAAAAACTAAAGGCTGGATTTGGCTTCGGCGAAGGCCCAGTCGAGCCATGGACCGAGCGCTTTGACATCCGCGGTTTCAACGGTGGCGCCGCACCAGATGCGAAGGCCCGGCGGCGCGTCGCGATAGCCGCCAATGTCGTAGGCGGCGCCTTTTTCCTCGAGACGCTTTTCCATGGACTTGACGAAAGCGCGCTGTCCGGCGTCATCGAGTTTCGTGATGTCCGGATCGACAATTTTCAAACACACAGACGTGTTCGAGCGGATGCCGGGATTGGCGCAGAGATAATCGATCCATGGCGCGCCTTCGGCCCAATCATGCAACGCCGCAGCGTTGGCGTCGGCGCGGGCGTGCAGCGCTTCAAGGCCGCCAATATTTTCCGCCCAGTTGAGGGCGTCGATATAGTCCTCAACACAAAGCATGGAGGGCGTGTTGATGGTCGCGCCTTCGAAAATGCTTTCATTGAGCTTGCCGCCCTTCACCATGCGGAAAAGTTTCGGCATGGGCCAGGCAGGCGTGTAGCTTTCAAGGCGTTCAACGGCGCGCGGCGACAAAATAAGAACGCCATGTGCGCCCTCGCCGCCCAGCACTTTCTGCCAGGAATAGGTGACGACATCGAGCTTCGGCCAGTCGAGCGCTTGCGCGAAGATCGCCGAGGTCGCATCGCAAATGACGATCCCTTCGCGGTCCGCTGAAATCCAGTCCGCGTTTGGCGCCCTGACGCCGGAAGTCGTGCCGTTCCAGGTGAAGACGACGTCATGGGCCGGGTCGACCGCTGAAAGGTCAGCGATCTCGCCATAGGGCGCCTTTAATATGTTCGCATCGAGTTTGAGCTGTTTCACTGCATCGGTGATCCAGCCTTCGCCGAAACTTTCCCAGGCGAGCATGTCCACAGGACGGGCGCCGAGCATGGACCACATGGCCATCTCGACGGCGCCGGTGTCGGACGCCGGCACGATGCCGATGCGGTAATCATCAGGCACGCCGAGCAAAGCGCGGGTGCGGTCGATCGCCTCTTTGAGGCGCGCCTTGCCGATTTTTGACCGGTGCGAACGGCCGAGCGTATCGGTGCTGAAGTTTTGAGGAGACCATCCGGGGCGCTTGGCGCAAGGTCCGGACGAAAAATGCGGGCGCGCAGGACGCACCGCTGGCGTGGTTTCTGGCATGTTTTACTCCATCCTTCCAGATGGCGCGCGCCCCGTTGGGGAGGCGTGGCCCACGCCCGCCTTCGCACGGATAGACCTCCGCCGTCAAATCATAAAATTTTTTACGGAGAAGAGATTTTCTCCCTTGCGCGCAAAAGCCCGCGCCGATAGCGCGGAAGTTAATGGCCCGTAAACACATCACTCCGGCGGAGGCGACGCTCTTCGACTGGGCGCTTCTCGCGCTGATCGTCGCTTTTGGCGGCTCGTCTTTCGCCTTTATCCGCAAGGCTGTAGAGACCGCGCCGCCTTCCGTCGTGGCCGCCGGACGGATCTGGATCGCCGCCGTCCTCGTCTATATTCTCGCGCGCGCCGCGGGGCGGCGCCTGCCGCCTTTTTTCATCCGTAGCGGGACAAAATGGCGCGTGCGCCGGTCCTGGATCTGGATGATCGTCGTCGGGGCGAGCGGCAATGTCTTGCCGTTCTATCTTTTTCCGTGGGCGCAACAGCATGTGGAGAGCGGCCTTGCCGGCGTCTATATGGCGTTCATGCCGATCTGGACGGTGGGTCTTGCTTATTTTTTTGCAGGCGAGACCCTGACGGGGCGCAAGCTCGCAGGCTTTGCGCTGGGTTTTATCGGCGTCATCCTGTTAATGGGCCCTGACGCCGTCAAAGGCGCAC
>JAUIEG010000547.1 GCA_030428745.1 Alphaproteobacteria bacterium | reverse complement strand
CGCGCGCCGCATCGCCTCACCGGCAGCCCAGGTCCATCGCTGCGTAATCAGGTGATCGACAAACCGCAGCGGCTTGTCCAGCTTGCGGCGCATCTCCCGCAGCTTTTCTTCGGAAATAGATTGCTTCAGCGCGACGTCCGGAAGCCAGGGATGGTTGAGCCCCAACGCCATCTGCAGCGCCAGAATGGCAATGACGACACCGACAATCGCCGCAGCGCCCGGGATGACGGCAAGCGGCGTGCCGCCGACGAAACCGAGCACGATAAACAACGGACCGTAACTGCGGTCGTTCCATGCCCTGAGAACCGCCCGCAAACTGACCCGCCCGTTTTCCGACCGCGAGATGGCGTCATCGACGATCGATTCAAGCGGCGCTTCGCCGTCCCCTATGGAGTGGGATTGTTTTGATGCTGTCATGACAACAGAACACTGGCGCAGGAGAGCCGTTCCGGCAAGGCGCGAAGCGTTCGCGAGCAAGCGTGCCTAATCACAGGCTGGCCCTGTAACTAGGCCTGCATCGTCCAGCCTTCAACGCCCATGGCCGCCTGGCGAACGGCTTCTGACCGTGTGGGGTGAGCATGACAGGTGCGGGCGATGTCTTCCGAGGCGCCGCCAAACTCCATGACGCTCACCGCTTCAGCGATCAGCTCGCCAGCTTCGACGCCGACAATATGGACGCCGAGCACCTTGTCCGTTTCCGCGTCAGCAAGGACTTTCACAAAACCATCCGTCTCATGATTGGTTTTGGCGCGCGAATTGGCGGCGAAGGGGAACTTGCCGGTTTTGTAACTGACGCCCGCGTCTTTTAGTTGCTCTTCGGTTTTGCCAACCGAGGCGACTTCCGGATAGGTGTAAACAACGCTCGGCACGAGGTTGTAATTCACATGCCCCGCCTTGCCGGCGATCAGTTCGATGCACGCGGTTCCGTCATCTTCCGCCTTGTGGGCGAGCATGGGTCCATGGATTGCGTCGCCAAGAGCCCAGATGCCTGGAACATTCGTTTTAAAATGATCGGTTTCAATAAAGCCGCGCTTGTCGGTTTTGACGCCAACGGTTTCCAGCCCCAGCCCTTGCGTATGCGGACGGCGGCCGATGGCGACCAGCACGGCGTCACATTCGATGGTTTCCGCCTCGCCGCCTTTAGCGGGCTCGACGCTGAGTTGAACGCCGGACTTTGTCGTCTTCGCACCGGTGACTTTGGCGCCGAGTTTGAAGTCCATGCCCTGTTTTTTAAGAATGCGCTGGAACTGTTTCGAGACTTCGCCGTCCATGGGCGGAAGAATTTTGTCGAGGAACTCGACAACTGTCACTTTGGCGCCAAGACGGCGCCAGACAGAGCCAAGCTCCAGCCCGATCACGCCGCCGCCTATGACCACAAGATGATCCGGCACATTGGCGAGATCAAGCGCGCCGGTTGAAGAGACGATCTGTTTTTCATCGATTTCAACGCCCGGCAGCGGCGTCACTTCAGAGCCGGTGGCGATGATGATGTTCTTCGTTTCAAGCTCCTTATCGCCGTCGGCGCCGGAGACAAGGACACGGGTTGCGGAGAGAATTTCGCCCGATCCGAAAAAGACATCGGCCTTGTTTTTCTTCATCAGAAATTCGACGCCCTTGGTGAGCCCTTCCACCGCGTCGTCTTTCTGTTTCAACATCTGTTTCAGGTTGAGCGAAAGCTTGCCGGTGTTGATGCCGAGCCCGTCGAAATCCTTTTCCGCGATCTCGTAAAGCTGCGAAGCGTGCAGGAGCGCTTTTGACGGAATGCATCCCACATTGAGGCAGGTCCCGCCGAGCTTTTTATTATCGCGCTTTTCGATGATTGCGGTTTTAAGCCCGAGCTGACCGGCGCGGATCGCCGCATTATAGCCGCCGGGGCCGGCGCCGATGATCACGACGTCATATTGATCGGTCATAAGTTCATTCCGCTTCAATGATTAATGGGGAGGCTGCGTCTTCCGGAAAAATCACGGATTCAAAATCACCATTCGGCGATTTGACCAGGCCGAACTCGAATCTCAAATTCCAGGGGCCGCGGCCGAAATGCGCCTTGCTCAGTTGAAACTCACGCGCCTCGGAAGGGATAAACTTGGCGCGGTGCGTATCGCCTTCGCCCTGATAGCCGTTGAAGCGAACGGGGTTCGCTGACCAGCCCGAAACCTGCCACCAGCGATCACTTTCAGCAGTCTCGGGCGCGCCGTCTTCATCCTCCGCCGCCCATTCTCCCAGTTGGGCCGAGACATGGAGATTGCGGGGCGCATCAAGACCGGGAGAGTCGACCACAAGATCAACAGCACCGAAGCTTTCCGGCGGCAGCGACGCGCACAACCAGACATAACGCTGATCCTGGAAAACAAAAAGCGTCATGTCTTGAGAAAGCGAAACGGTTTGAACGCCGAGGTCGGCATATTCACCGCAGGCGCCGTCCAGCAAGGGATAGCCAGCGTCACTCTGCTCGGCGCATCCGAAACAAGAGAACAGCGCCAAGCCGCTGACAACCGATCCGATTCTGAAAGCCACGACTAAAGATCGAGCAGCAGGCGCTGCGGGTCTTCGAGGTTTTCCTTCACACGCACAAGGAAGGTGACGGCGCCTTTGCCGTCAACAATGCGGTGATCATAGGACATGGCGAGATACATCATCGGGCGAATAACAACCTCGCCGTTCCGAGCGATAGGGCGTTGTT
>JAUIEG010000546.1 GCA_030428745.1 Alphaproteobacteria bacterium | reverse complement strand
AAAGTTGTTTTTCATGCGCCCTTGGCCGACGTTTACATATTGGGCAATCCCGCCGCGCTTGGGCAGGTGATCCGCAACTTGATAGACAACGCCCGATCCTTCAGTCCGCCTGGCGGCGAAGTGCGCATCACGCTTGACGCGTCGACCGCGCGCAACGGCCTCGCGCGGATCACAGTCGAGGATGAAGGGCCAGGCATTCCGCCGGACAATCTGGAATCGATTTTCAAACGGTTTTACACCAAGCGGCCGGCAGGCTCGGCATTCGGTAATAATTCCGGCCTTGGCCTTGCGATTTCGCGACAAATTGTCAATTCCCATGGCGGCCGAATCTATGCCGAAAATCGCCTTGAAGACCCCAATTCTGCTGAGAGCGCCCGCAAGGGCGCGCGGTTTGTCATCGAGCTTCCAGGCCGTTAACTTTTATATTTTTTTGTGGACATCTGCCGTCAAACACGCACCATATCGGCTGTTTTGAAGGAGTGGATGCAAACCGCATGATTGGTCTCGTCGTTGTCACCCATGGGCGCCTCGCGGAGGAGTTTCTCTCCGCGGCGGAACATGTCGTTGGCCCGCAGGAACAGGTAAAAGCCGTTTCCATCGGCCCCGATGACGATATGGAAAAGCGCCGTCAGGATATTCTTGACGCGGCAAAAGCAGTTGATAGCGGCGAAGGCGTTATCATTCTGACTGATATGTTTGGCGGCACACCATCAAATCTCGCCATCTCGGTCATGGAAAAAGCGAACGCTGAGGTCATCGCCGGCGTTAACTTGCCGATGCTGATCAAGCTCGCGTCGGCGCGAGCGGAAGATGACCTTCCCGATGCGGTTAAATCGGCGCAGGAGGCTGGACGCAAATATATCAACGTCGCCTCCTGGGTGTTGTCAGGAGAGGCTGCGGATTAAGTGTCTGAGGGGGGAGAAGAGCCGGTCGTCGCCACTGTCGAAGTTTGCAACAAGCTCGGTCTTCACATTCGCCCGTCGCGTCACCTTTCAGCGCTTGCCAAGTCTTATGATGCGGAAGTGACGGTGCGCAACAATGATCGCGTTGCGCTCGCCGATTCACAACTCGATTTACTGATGCTGCTCGCAAGCAAGGGCGCCAAGCTCGAAATTTCCGCCACGGGTCCACAGGCCGCCGAAGCGGTCGACGCCATTGTAAAACTGGTTCAGGACCGTTTCGGCGAGAAGGACTAGCAAGCCGCGCCGTAAACGTTGATGAGGGCTGCAATGCAGAGATTGCAGCCCTCATCAACGTTTACGGCGCTTCAAGTTACTAGACTTTTGTCAGGCGGAGATAGGGACGCAGTTCGTCCCAACCTTGAGGAAATAATCCCTTCGCCTCATTATTGCTGATCGAGGGCGGGATGATCACCTTTCCGCCAGGTTTCCAGTCTGCGGGTGTTGCAATTCTGTTGGCGTCGCTTGTTTGTAATGCGTCGATAACGCGAAGGATCTCGTCGAAGTTGCGTCCTACGCTCATGGGATAAGTCATCATCAACCTGATCTTGTTATTCGGATCGATAATATAGACAGAGCGGACCGCCTGTGTGTCGCTTTCCGAAGGATGAATCATCTCATAAAGTTTTGCGATCTTGAGATCAGGATCAGCCACAATCGGAAATTTCAGATTCGTATTTTGTGTATCGTTTACGTCTGAAATCCATTTCTTATGTTCATCCACAGTATCAGTGGATAAACCAAGTGGTTTGACATTGCGGGTTGCAAACTCGTTTGCAAGCTGCGCCGTGCGACCCATTTCGGTTGTGCACACGGGCGTAAAATCCGCTGGGTGGCTGAAGAAAAACACCCACGAATCGCCAGCCCATTTATGCAGGTTGATTTCTCCTTGAGTTGTATCAGCAGTGAAGTCTGGCGCGGTGTCGCCAATTTTGAGCGTCATGTTATTTCCTTTCTCCACTAGGCCGCTATTTAAGCTGGTCCAAAATCGCCTGAGTGGTTGTCGTTTCCGTCAGGCATTATTTGAGTGGGAGAGAGGCTTCTTCAAACAAATATTCTTAATTTCGAATATTGGAATATTAGATGGGCCGCGGCCACAGTAGACCTGCTTGGTCGAAGCTAAGGTTTTTCCTCGCCTTATTAGCCCCAAGCGGCTTCAGTGAAAAAACCGTTCACCTATGTTGGGCTAATTCGCCGCAGCTAACTGAAAAATACCGTACGCTGATTCATGGGGCGGTCGGCGAAAAGGATTAAGCCGACGGCTCCGCCGGTATACCCGACAGGCTTACCGACTGCCCGTCGCGCAAGCGTTCGCCGCCACGAATGACAACATTGTCACCCGGCAGGATATCACCGATCACTTCGATGAAGCCGCCATCCGCGGCGCCGAGTTCTACGATGACGCGTTTGGCGGTCTGGTCCTCGCCGATGACGAAAACGCTGATCTGATCGGCGCGCAGCACAAGCGCATCGCGGGGCACCGCCGTTACTGTGCGCGGGCGGTCGGAGGGCAGGTTCACGCGCACCGCGGAGCCGATATACCAATCAGTTTCGGGGAGCTCGAGGCGGATCTCCAGCATGCGCGAGCGGTCATCGCCGACCGGCACCACAGCGCGCACCGTGCCTTCTAGCTCATCGGGACCGTTCGCCACGCGAATGGTTTCACCCGGCGAAACATTGCGGGTGAGGCCAGCCGGCGCACGCGCCGTCACTTCAAGGTGGCGCGTATCCACGAGGCGG
>JAUIEG010000545.1 GCA_030428745.1 Alphaproteobacteria bacterium | reverse complement strand
ATAGGCGCGATCCGTTCAAAGGGTGCATTCCGGCTCGCGAGAAAGCGCGCCGATTCAGGCAATGTCGGCAGGAGGACGATCGCCATCATCAAGGTGACCAGACCCGCCATGATGAAAGCGGCTTCCCAGCCATGGGTCGGTGCAATGAGGTTCGTCAGCGGAGCCGCGAAGCTTCCTCCTAGCGTAAAACCGAACATGATCACCGCGACCGCTGTCGCCCGGCGGGCCTCCGGCATCGCTTCTATGTTGAGCGCCCAGGCCACAGGTAAAAGCCCGCCGATCGTCATGCCGCCGAAAAAGCGGATGACCACAAGCTGCTCGAACGTGCCGGCGAAGCCCATGGCGATCGTCAGCAAGGCCGCCAGAAAGACGCAGGCGATAATCACCGGCCTTCGCCCTACCCGGTCTGCAATATAGGTGCAGATCAGCGCGCCGATGATCTGGCCAAGCACGCTCGATGAAAAGACCAGTCCGATCTGATCGCCTGCGAGCTGCAAGTCATCGCGTATATAAGGCGCGGCGTAAGCGATAAGACCGAAATCGACACCGTCGAAAAAGGTCACAAGGCTGCACAATACAATCAGCGTCGCATGAAAGCGGTTGAACTTCCTCTTTGCGAGAAAGCCCGAAAGGTCGAGGATTTTCGCCTGACGCTGAGTTGTCGCTTCAGCCATTATTTTTCGGACTTTCGAACAGCGATGCCGTTCAACTCAAAATGGGCGCCGCCCATAAGCCCGGCGACGCCGACGAAACTCCGCGCTGGCAACGGGCCGCTGAAATATTTGTTATAGGCCGCTCCGAACTCATCGAACGATGAAAGATCGGTGGCGAAGATCTGCACCCAGACAAGATCGTCCATTTCAAAACCCGCAGCTTCCAAAGATTTTTGCATCGCCTCAAGCACGAGATTGATCTGTTCTGGCCTCGTTACGCCCGGCTTGCCGGTCGCCGGATCCATGTCGAGAACGCCCGAAAGGTAGAGCGTGTCACCGACAAGAACCGAGGAGCTGAACGGCGCCTTCGCATCTGCGGGCACGCCCGCGGGCTTAGGCCCGACGGGCGGAAAGTGCCGCACGCTGTCTGCGGAGGCCGGCGTCGCTGAGAGGCTGGTCATGCAAACGAACATCGCGGCAAGTCTCCTTGTAAATTCGGAATGCAACGCCTACTCCTTCCGCGCGAGATAGGCGGCGAGATCGCGAAGATCGTCGTCGTCGATTTCGGTTTTGCGAAAGAACGGCATCAGGGCGTAGCCGTTACGCACGAAATACACTGTGGTTTCCGGCGCAAGATCGCTACGTTCTTCGAGGGCGGCGGGGATTTCGCCGCCATATTTGATTTCCAGCGATTGCGTGCCGGGATGGCCGGGCCCCGGATCGTGGCAGGCGGCGCACCAGTAGCCGTAAACGGCTTCGCCGTTCTCTAAATCCGCCGCCGCCTCTTTCAGCGCTGCGACAGCCGCCACTTCACTGTTCGCATCTTCTGCGGAAACTTTCGGCTGTTCTTGACTTGCCGACACGGCAAAATAACCCGTGACAAGAACCAGCGCGACAACGCCCCCCGCCGCGATGAGCAAAGTTCTGTTCATTGTTCGCTCTTGCGGTTGCGCTGCGGCCAGATGCCGTAACGTCCGGGCGAAAGGATCCCGTTTGGATCGAGGCTGTCCTTTATAGTTTCGTGAAACCGGCGCAGGGCGTGATCGCCATAGGAATAAGTCGCCATGACTCTGTCGTAGTAAGCTACGGGCGTGCGGTATTCGCCCCAGCCTCGCTCCGCGGCGCGGGGAATAAGCTTATGGAAAGCTCGGCGATATTTTTGATTGACGGCGGGATCCTTGGTCGTCGGAAAGATAAAGATCATCATCAATGTCCGCTCCCAGACGCAACCGGGAAGACTGAATGGCGGAACGGGCAGCCCCTCCTCCTTGAAAATCTCCGCAAACACTTTGTTCGCTTCGAAGATCGCTTCGCCATTGCGCGGGATGACCGGAGAAAACGCCTGATGTCCCTGCAAGGGTTCAGGCCTGCCTTCCGTCCGGATGCCGTAATTGAACACGGAAAGGCTGGGTATGCCGAAAGTCGGTTTGTGCACCTTTTCCAGCTCGGCGTCCGACAGCGGAAACCCGTAAATCTCGGGCTCGCCGGCGCGGATGTTCTCGATCTCGGCGAACTTCTCCTTGGCCAGCTCCCATTGCAGACGAACCATTCGCTCCGGGCCGTAGAACTTGACCAGCGCGCTCCAGCAACTACGGCCTGTCGACTTTACCCGCTCGGCGATCAGCGCGCGCGCGGCGGCGTCACCGCTATAGAACGCGTCATGCAACGCCTGATCGATCGCGGTCGTATCATTGGGATCGTCGCCTTGCGGGTCCGCCGGCACCCGACGCTGCAATAACGGGCTGCCGAAACCCGGCATGCCGTTGACGATGCCGGCGTTCTCCAGATGCGTTAAGATACGCACAAGCTCCGGAAGGTCTTCATATCTGTCGGCGTAGAAACGGCCAATGAGACAGGCTTCCGGTTCCGGCATCATCCAGAACCCCATCTTGGTGACGACGCCGAAATTCGATTGTGAAAAGAGCCCGTCGATCCAGGGGCCGAAGCCGGGCTTGTATTGCTGCCATGTCTGCGCTTCCGGCAACGCGCCCATGCCAGTGCGCAATAATTCTCCGTTCGGCAGGACGACTTCCATGCCGCAATGCGAATCGAA
>JAUIEG010000544.1 GCA_030428745.1 Alphaproteobacteria bacterium | reverse complement strand
CACCATGAATCCCACCTGGTTGTTGATGGAATAGGTGAGAACTTTCCGGAGGTCGTTTTCAATGAGGGCGAAGAAGATCGGGAAGATCGTCATCACCGCGCCGATATAGACAAGTTCGATCGTGCCCGGGAACGCGCGGGCGAGCGAATAGACCGCAAGCTTGGTCGTGAAGATCGACAGGATGATCGCGCCGGTGATGGTCGATTTCGAATAGGCGTCCTGCACCCAGTTGTGAAGGAGCGGAAAGGCCGACTTGATGCCGAAGGCGAGGAACATGACGAGGGCGGAGAACTTGATCGCGCCATTGGCGTCGCGCAGGCCGATAAAGTCGAAGCCAAGCGTGCCCGTCTCGCGATAGGTCAGCACAATGCCGCCGAGGAGCAAGACGCCCGACAGGATCTGGATCGCCAGATAGCGCATGCCCGAAAGGTAAGTAACGCGCGTGCCCGGCGCCCAGACGAGGAAGACCGAGGTGATCGCCGCCATCTCCCACCAGAAGAAAAGCGTGATGAGATCCCCCGCCAAGACGCCGCCAAGCGCCGCCGCGGGATAGGCGAGCGTGGCGTAATTCTGCGCCCGGTCGCGCTGGCCCCATGCGTAGACGACGTTAAGCGCAATGGCGATGTGGAACACCACCGCGAAAATCCGCGACAGGGGGTCGACGCGCACGGTCGTCAAGGTTTCCCCAAAGACGGAAAGCGCGCCATATTCGCCAAGGCCGAGCATGGAGAGCTTGACCGCCGAGAATGCGGTGACGAGCAGCATCCACACGCCCGCGAGGTGACGCGGCAACGCCAGCAACACAAAAGCGCCGACTGTCAGAATGACCGCAGGGTTCGCCAGCAAGGCATGAAGGAGCGCCGTCATCTATTCACGCTCCTCATAATAGTTTTCCTTGCGGCCAACGAGCTTGCGCAAATGCTGGCCGGCGAGGACGATGAACATGAAGGCCGCAAAGCCCCAGACGGCGAAGAAAACGCCCCAGCCTTCGACTTCGAAATGCGGATGGTCCTTTTGCCAGGCGGGCACGAATCCGGCGATGGCCGCGGCGATGGAGGCGACAATCAGGAAGCCCAGAAACGCGTTGCGAAAACCCTTCTTGTCGGCCCAGCCTTCGTCGCCGTGATTGTGGTCGGTCATTGAGCAGCCCCCTTGGCTGGATCAAAGAAATCAAAAAACGGCAAGTCGAAGAAAAAGGCGGCAATAAAATATGCAAACGCCAAAACAATCAGACCGCCAAGGAACCGTGATGGAACGCCAAAAAAGTCGTTGCTGATCATCCATGCCGGGGGTTTAGCGCCTACAACATGGCCGAGCAGACCAAGCAATCGTATCGCGAGAATTATGCCGAGCGACGCAATGACCAGAACCGCTATTAAAGCAAACGTTCCTTCCATCACTGCCCCCCGATCAGCGGCGAGAGATAATTGTAAAGCGGGTCCGCAAAGAAGAAGAGCAGGAACGCGCCCGCGGCGGTGAAGAGCGGCGGCGCGACGCAAAGGAGCGGCGCTTCTTTCAGGGCGCCCCATTGAATGCCCGCGCCCCCACTTCCACTTTCATTGACGCCTTGCGGTTTCGCGCCGGCTTCCGCCGGCTTCAGATAGAACGCCTGCACCGGGATGGAGAGCAGATAGATCACATTCAAAATCGACGAGATCATCAGGACGGCGATGATCGCGAGCTGTCCGGCGTCCGCGGCGCCGAGCATCAAAAAGAATTTCGGCCATGACCCGGCCATGGGCGGCAGCCCGATGATCGACATGGCGCCAAGAAAGAACGCGCCGAAGGTGAAGGGCATCACCCGCCCCAGCCCGCGCATTTCTGACACCAGCGATTTGTGGTGCGCCACATAGATCGCGCCTGCGCACATAAAGAGCGTCATCTTGCCGAGCGCGTGGGCCGCAATCTGCATCGCCCCGCCCATGACGCCCATGGAGGTCGCGAGCATGGCCCCGAGGGTCACGTAAGAAAGCTGTGACACCGTGGAATAGGCGAGCCGCGCTTTTAGGTTGTCCTTGTGCATGGCGATGGCGGAGGCCAGCAGGATTGAGCCCGCCGCAATCCACATGAAGGGCGTCGAGATGCCCGTGTCCGCCAGGAAGTCGATGCCGAACACATAGATGGCGACCTTAAGAATGGAAAAGACGCCCGCCTTCACCACCGCAACCGCGTGGAGAAACGCCGAGACCGGCGTCGGCGCGACCATAGCGTTGGGAAGCCAGGGATGGGCGGGCATCAGCGCCGCCTTGCCAATGCCGAAAGCGTAAAGTCCCAGGAGCACGCCGGCGATGGGGCCCACCGCTTCGGCATGGGCCGCCATGATGCCGCCATCGGTGAATTCTGTCGTGCCGGTGATGGCGTAGGTCCAGACAATCGCCGGCAACAAGAGGCCAATCGATGTCGCCATCAAGACGCCAAGATAAATGCGCCCGCCATTGCGCGCTTTGTCGTCGCCATAATGAGTGACCAGCGGAAAGGTGGAGAGCGTCAGCACTTCGTAGAAGATGAACAGCGTGAAGAGGTTCGCCGCGTAAGCAACGCCCATGGCCGCAGATATCGCCACCGCGAAAGACATGAAGAACCGCGTCTGGTGGCCTTCATTGTGACCGCGCATATAGCCGATGGAGTAGACCGAATTGACGACCCACAATCCGCTGGCGATGACGCCGAACATGGCGCCCAAGGGCTCGGCCTTGAACGCGATGGGCAGCCCG
>JAUIEG010000543.1 GCA_030428745.1 Alphaproteobacteria bacterium | reverse complement strand
GGCGCCATGGGTTTTTCTGTGGAAGCCTTTGCCCGGGCCGCCCATTCCGGCGAGGCGCAGACGGCCGCGCTCGCCATCGCCTTTCTGGCGGGGGTTTCGGAAATGCTTGGCCAGTCCGTCATCCTCGTCATCAACCGCGTCGCGCTATACCGGTTTCTGGCGAGCCTCGCTTTCACCGGCTTCACCTATGTGGTGACGGCCCTCGCCTGGGCGCTTTCCGCCGTCGCCGTCGCGCCACTGACGCGTTTGGGCGTGCTCGAACCCTATGAGATCGCAGGCGTGTTCGGCGTGGTGTCGCTGGCTTTTGCGCCGCGCCTTTTCGGCGTTTTTTCCATAGCGCCCTATTTCGGTCAGGCGCTTGGCAATGCGCTTGAGGCCTTCGCCATGGCGCTTGCCGTTTTCGGACTGCATGCAGGGTTTGGCCTGCCGCTTCACGCCGCGGTTTTTTGCGGCGGCGCAGGCTGGATCCTGTCTTACGGCGTCAGAAGCTATCTCGGTCATTTGCTGGCGAAGCCACTCGGGCGGGTGCGCGTTTTTGTGTCTGGATCGGCTCTTGAGAAGACACCGAAGCAAATCATCGAGGACCTGGCCCGCCGGCTCGGCGTAGAGGGCGACGCATGATTTCCGATGTCCTGCTCGCCGCTTTCGGCCTTGGTCTGTTTGCGCTCGTTCTGACCGCCGCCCTGTCGCCGCTTGAAACCTTGAGCTGGTGGGCGGGCTGGACCGAAGAAGAGCTGGATGAAACATCGCCGCCGCCGCCTAACCCGGACGGCAAGCGCAGACGCTATATCGTCTATCTTTCCGGCGTCGCCTCCCTGTCAGGCGAATTTCTCCTGCCCCGGGAAAAAGCCTTTATCCGCCGGCTGCATCAGAAGTTTCCCGACGCCGTCATCGTGTCAGACGTCTTTCCCTATTCACCAAATGGCATGCCGTTGCTTGAAAGCCCCCGCCTGTTCGACCGGATCTGGCGGCGCGCGCAGATACTGAAATTGCGCGAACGCCAGTCTCTGTTTCACACCCTGATCAACGTGCGGAATATTTTTCAGGTCATGGTTTCCGCGGACCATCGCTATGGCCCGATTTTCAATCAGGGCGCGGCCAGCGTGATCGAAAGCTCTCTCCTCGAAGACGGTTATGTCCGTGGTTCGGGCGACCCGGTGATTATTATCGGCTATTCCGGCGGGGCGCAGGTTGCGGTCGGCGCGGCGCCGTTTCTCAAAGCGCGCCTTGGCGCTGATATCGACGTCATTTCACTCGGCGGCGTGCTCGCCTCTGATCCGGGCCTCAACTATGTGCGCAAGCTGCATCACCTGACCGGCGAGAAGGACCGGATCGAACGGGTCGGCGCCGTTATCTTTCCCGATCGCTGGAAGGTGTTGGCCTATTCTGACTGGAATGCCGGTAAAAAGGACGGGCGTATCAATATTCATCGGCTGCCGCGCATGAGCCATGCAGGCGTAAAGGGATATTTCGGACGCCCGCCGGTGAACGGCGTCTCAAACGCGGAACGCACCCTGGAAAAAATTGCAGAGTTGATCTGATCGCAAATATAAAAAGAGCCGCAAGCCCGATATTCCGGCGCTTGCGGCTCAAATATACGCAACAGGAGGGGAAACCTAGAAGTTCACTCTGGCGCCGATCACGAAACGCCGGCCAAGAACATCGTGCAAAGTTTGGTTCGTTTGCTGCGTATGGCCGAAGAACGCACTATAATAAGGCGTGATCGGCGGGTCCTGATCAAGCACGTTGGTCATATTCCCGTAAAGCTCAATCCCTGCCCCATTATCAAGCTCGTGGCGGTAAGTGAGGCCCAGATCGAGATAGAAGACGCTGTCTACATGGTTGTCGCCAATATCGACGCCTTCGACGAGACTGTTCTCATTCGTGCCGCCGCCGATATAGCGCCCTTGTAAAAACGCAGTGATCGGCCCGTTGTTATAGGACATATTGGTCGTGAACTTGAACTCCGGCAGGGCATAGGTGATGCCGTCAGACTGCTGGCGACCGACTTGTCCCGCGCGATCGATCTTTGTCGTACCGGCGAGGGTTTCGGAGTTTTCATCCAGCCATGCGCCGAAAAATCTCCAGCCGAGAGATTCATCGCCGCCAAACAGGCTGACATCGCGCTGGTAAGATGTTTCCAGATCAATGCCGCTGATTTTAGCCTGATCCACATTGATGAAGACATCGCCAATGAGAACGATCCGGTCCGTCATCGTATCGCGGCTGACCAGGTCGCATAACTCGAGCGCGCCTTCTTCACAGCGATCAGCGACGGCTTGAACGCCAAGCTGGCCAATCGCGTCATCGATCTTGACCTGATACCAGTCCATCGAAATCGAAAAGCCGTCGATATAAGACGGCTGATAGACAAAGCCCGCCGTGATGGTGTCAGCCTTTTCCGGAGATACGTCCGGGTTGCCGCCCGAGAACCGCGTCACATTGATGACGCCGTCGCCCGGATAGCGAGGGTCAGTGATGGTCGCCGAGCCGCCCGTCTTATCAAACCGCTCCGACAGATTGGCGGCGCGCACGTCGCGCGAATAGGTGCCGCGGAGACGGAAATCCTCCGTCACCTGCCAGTCGAGGCCGCCTTTCCACGCCCAGATGCTGCCCGACCCCGAGTAATCGGCCCAGCGAGCAGCGCCATGCAGCGTAAGCTGTTCCATCATCGGCGCGTCGGCGACAAGCGGCACCAGGACTTCGGTGAAGGCCTCCGTCA
>JAUIEG010000542.1 GCA_030428745.1 Alphaproteobacteria bacterium | reverse complement strand
TGAACTGACCCGAGACCTCGCCGCGCAATTGCGCGAAATCGAGCGCAGTCATCTTGTCGAACATGTCGTTTTGCATGTCGCGAAGCGCCGAGAGCGCGGCCCCGGCGTTGAGGCGCGAGATGGCGTAAAGCGCGCCAGCATAAACAAGACCGAGCCCGACAATCGCCAGAGGGCCGATCGCGGCGACGCGGCCCAGGGGCGCTGGATCTTCGCCCGCGCCGGAAAGTCCTGAAAAGACCCATTCCACCCCGAAGGCGATGGCGGCGTTGGCGCCCGAATAGACCGCCATGGCGGCGAGCGCGAGGGCGAGCCGCGGCCAGTAGCGCGCGAGATAGTCCCGCCACAAACGCTTCGCCAGAGAAACCGTCGACTGATCGGCCAAGGGGGCTCCTTTTCTTGGGCCTCAATTTCTTTGGCCCCAATTTCTTTAGCCATTGTCGCGAGCGCCGCCGTCCCATGCAAGCAATAGGAGGGCGCGCTGTAGCGAGACAAGCTATTGACCCGGCGCGGAAATTGAGGAACCCCGGTGAGATGTTCAAGCGCCTTCTCAGAAGCCGTCCCGCCATGCGCGCCCTGTCATGGCTGATCGGCGCCTATATCGGCTTCGTCTACGCCACCTCGCGCTGGACGCTTGAAGGCTATGAGCATGTGGAGGAGGCCCTCAAAGACGGCAAGGGCGTCATCCTCGCCTTCTGGCATGGCCGCCTCCTCATGGCGGCGGCGATCCGGCGGCACAGCGACGCCCGCGTCTTTATGCTGATCTCCGCCCATCGCGATGGCGAGATCATCGCCAATGGGGTCTCGCGCTTCGGGGTCGAATTCATCCGCGGCTCCGCCGCCAATCCGAAAAAGCCGGGAAAGAACAAAAGCGGCGCCTCAGCCATCGCCCAGATGGTCGCCGCGCTCGACAAGAACGCGATTGTCGGCTTCACCCCGGACGGGCCGCGCGGGCCCGGCGAGACGCTGAAACCCGGAGTCATCCGCCTCGCCCAGATGAGCGGCGCGCCCATCATCCCGGCCGCTTATTCCGTGAGCCGCGGCAAGCGCCTTTCCACCTGGGACCGGTTCCTGCTGGCCGCGCCCTTCTCGAAAGGCTATTACGTGGCGGGGGCGCCCATTCATGTGGCGGCGGAAGCGAGCGGCGAAACGCTGGAGCGGGTCCGCGCCGATGTCGAAGCCGCGCTGATCGCTGTGACCCGTGACGCCGACGCGCGTGCCGGAAGAAAAGACGAAGAAAAACAGAAGAAGACTAGAAACGCCGGATGACGAGACCGCTTCGCGAACCCCTGGGCCTTAAAATCTACCGCACGGTGAGCCGCGCCGGCGCGCCGGTCGCGTCCTTCGCCCTGAAACAGCGCCTCAAAGCCGGCAAGGAAGACGCGGCCCGTATTGGCGAACGTCGCGGCGAGGCCGGACGCCCGCGCCCCGAAGGCCCGCTGGTCTGGATACACGGCGCCAGCGTCGGTGAATCGCTCTCCGTCATTCCACTGGTGCAGCGCCTCAAAGCCGACCGGCCCGACTACAATTTCCTCGTCACCACCGGCACCGTGACATCCGCGGCGCTGATGAAGGAGCGCCTGCCCGACGGCGCGTTTCACCAGTTCATTCCGCTCGATCACCCCGATTATGTGGAAAGCTTTCTCGACCACTGGCGCCCGGACGCAGCCTTGTTTGTCGAATCGGAATTCTGGCCGAACCTCATTCTCGCCGCGCGGCGGCGGGCGAAATTCATGGGGCTCGTCAATGGCCGCGTCTCGCCGCGCTCATTCGAGGACTGGAAGCGCCAGCCCAATGCGATCAAATTTATTCTCTCTTCATTCGATCTCATCATCGCGCAGGACCCGCAAAACGCCGAGCGCCTGTCCGCGCTCTCCGGCCGCAGCATCGAAACCTACGGCAATCTGAAATACGCCGCCCCGGCGCTTCCCGGCGACGCGGCGGCGCTTGAAGTCCTAAACGAACAAATCGGCGAGCGGCGGCGCTGGCTCGCAGCGAGCACGCATCCGGGTGAAGAAGAGACGGTGTTGAAGGCCGCTAACCTTCTCAGAACCGAGTTCCCCGACCTTCTCACCATTGTGACGCCGCGCCATCCGGGCCGCGGCGCGGAACTGGCGGCGCTTTGTGAAGAACATGGCCTTACTTGCGCGCGACGGTCTGGGGAAGAAACAATTACACCGAATACGGATGTTTACATCGCCGACACGCTCGGCGAGCTTGGTCTTTTCTATCGCCTTTGCGACGTAAGTTTCGTCGGCGGCAGCCTCGTCGACAAAGGCGGACATAATCCGCTTGAGCCCGCAAGGCTCAGCGCCGCCATTCTGCACGGGCCGCATGTGTTCAATTTCGTAGAAACCTATCGTGAAATGCGGCGCACCGGCGGCGCGGCCCTCACGCGCAATGAACGCGAAATCGCCTCCGCGGTAAGGCGCCTCTTCGCCGACGCCAAAACCCGGGCCGCCATGACAAAAGCCGCCCGGCAAGCCGCCGAAGACGGCGCGGAACGCATTTTGAGCGAGGTTTGCGGCAAGATCGAACCCGTCCTGCCGGCCGAGACCGCGCACTGATGCCAAAACCCCGGTCTTCGCCGTGGTTCTGGCGCAGCGAGACGCTTGCCGGGCGAAGCATCCGGGCGGCGCTGACGCCGGCGGCCTTTCTCTATCAGGCGGGGTACAAAACCCGCCTCGCGCTGACAAAACCTGCGCATGCAAGCATTCCCGTTATCTGCATCGG
>JAUIEG010000541.1 GCA_030428745.1 Alphaproteobacteria bacterium | reverse complement strand
TTGGCCGCAAGAAAGAAATGCTGGCGGGACATATCAACCAGCCGCCGCAAAACACCAGCCGCGCGCCATGGCTGTCCGCTGGGACACCGCTTCGCGCCGGCGCCAACATTGCCGTAATCGGCGCCGGAATCGCTGGGGCAAGCCTCGCTTACGCACTGCGGGCCGCCGGCTTTCATCCGTCTGTCTACGAAGCATCGGCGCCAGCGAGCGGCGCATCGGGAAATCCGGCGGGGCTAATCATGCCCCGGCTCGATGTCGGCGACACGCCCGCGGGCCGATTTCATGCAAACGCTTATCTGCATGTGGTGCAGCTTCTGTCTGCCCTTGGCGATGAAATATTCACGCCTTGCGGCGTTCTTTATCATGGAGGCAGCGAGAAAGACCGCGAACGTCAAACGAAATTGCTGGCGCAGGGCGCGCTTCCTGACGGTTTTATGAAAGATCGTAAGGAAGGGCTGTTCTTCCCGCGGGCCGGCGTCGTCGACCCGGCCATGTTTGTAAGAGCGCTGCTTGCCGACACACCGCTTATCTGTGAACGCGTTAAGCGCCTGCGCCAAACCGCAAATGGCTGGCGACTCATAACAGAGGAAAGCGGGGAAGAGTTCGACGCGGTCGTGATCGCTAACGGGCTCGACGCGATACGTTTCGCCGAAGCGCGCACCCTGCCGCTTACCGGGTCCGCAGGGCAAATCGACTGGTTCCCGGATGCAGCGGCGCCGGGCCATGCCCACGCCTTTGGCCCCTATGCCGCGCCCTGTCCGAAAGGGGGCGCGATCATCGGGGCCACCTACGCCCCCGTCGCCATTGGCGCCGAAGCGCGCTTCACGCCGGAAGCGACGCAATCAAATATCGCCGCTGTTGCGCGCGAACTTCCCGATTTCGCCGCGACGCTGGAGGCTGGCGCATCCCGGCCGCGCGCCTCCGTCCGTTGCACGACGCCGGACCGGCTGCCCATATGCGGGCCCCTTCCCGACTGGGGCTTTTACAGCGGCGCTTATGACGGCCTCAGAACCGGAAAAAAAGAGCACTACCCACAGGGAGAAATGCGGCCCAGCCTCTTCGTTCTGACGGGCCTCGGCTCGCGCGGGCTCGTCACCGCTCCTTATGCCGCCGCCTTGCTCGCTGCTGAACTCAGCGGTGCGCCAGCCGACGCAACAATCCTGCAAGCGCTGCACCCCGCGCGCTTTTTTATCCGCGATTTGAAGCGCGCCGGCGCCCGATAATCCCGCGCCTTGCGGGGGGTCGGCGCTTTGGGGTAAGCCCGCGGCACACCCCGAATGCAAGGAAGCCCACGATGCGCGATACGCCCTTTGGTCCTGTCTATGACAATGTGCTTGAAGGCGTCGGCAAGACGCCGATGGTCAAGGTCTCGCGCCTCGACACGGGCCCGTGCGAGCTCTATCTCAAACTCGAATCTTCCAATCCCGGCGGCTCCATCAAGGACCGCATCGGCGTCGCCATGATCGAGGCGGCGGAGCGCGAAGGAAAGCTGAAACCCGGCGGCACGATTATCGAGGCGACGGCCGGCAACACCGGCCTGGCGCTCGCCCTCGTCGCGGCGCAAAAAGGGTACAGCACCATCATCGTCGTTCCCGACAAGATGGCGCAGGAGAAAATCTTTCATCTAAAGGCCCTTGGCGCCGATGTGCGCCTCACCCGGTCTGATGTGGGCAAAGGCCATCCCGAATACTATCAAGATGTCGCGCAGCGCATCGCTGACGAAACCGGGGCCTTTTACGTCAACCAGTTCTGTAATGAGGCAAACCCGCACGCGCATGAAGACACCACCGGCCCGGAAATCCTCGGCCAGCTCGACGGCAAAGTTGACGCTGTCGTCGCCGGCGTCGGCTCGGGCGGCACGATCAGCGGCCTGTCTCATTTTTTCAAAGAGAAATCGCCTGAAACGGAGATCATTCTCGCGGATCCTAAGGGCTCGATCCTTACCGACTATGTGAACAAGGGCGCCCCGCCTAATGAGGTCGGCTCCTGGCTTGTGGAAGGCATCGGCGAGGATTTCATTCCCGACATCGCCGACCTTTCCCATGTCAAAAAAGCCTACGAAATCACTGACAAGGAAAGCTTTGAAGCGGCGCGCGACCTTCTTAAGAAAGAAGGCATTCTCGGTGGGTCATCATCAGGCACTATTCTAGCTGCAGCGTTGAAATATTGCCGCGAGCAAAAGGAGAAGAAACGCGTTGTCGCTTTTGTCTGCGACCGCGGCGACAAATATCTCTCCAAGATGTTCAACGATTACTGGATGTATGATCAGGGCTTTTTAAAGCGTCCGCCGAAAGGCGACCTCACCGACCTCATCACCCGCCGTCATTCGGAGCGCGCGACGGTCACGGTGAATCCCGACGACACGCTGATGAGCGCTTATGGTAAAATGAAACTCTACGACATCTCGCAATTGCCGGTGCTCGACGAAAATGGCGATGTCTCGGGTCTTCTGGATGAAGAGGACTTGCTTTTCGCAATCGTCCGCAATCGCGACAAGTTCAAGGACCCTGTGAAATCGGCCATGACCTATCGTGTTGAAACCGTCGAGGCGAAGCAGGATATGCAATCGCTCCTGCCGATCTTCGCAAAGGGTCATGTGGCGGTCGTGTTAAACGACGGCAAATTCGAGGGTCTGATTACCCGGACGGATTTGCTGAACTATCTGCGGCTTCAGGTGGCGTAATGATCCTCTACGGCCTTAAAAACTGCGATACGTGCAAGAAAGCCATGA
>JAUIEG010000540.1 GCA_030428745.1 Alphaproteobacteria bacterium | reverse complement strand
CATGCAACGACGCACGCCGACCCCACCTATGTGGTCGAGAACGTCATTCATTACTGCGTGGCCAACATGCCCGGCGCGGTGCCTTTGACCTCCTCTCACGCCCTCAACAATGCGACCCTCGGCTTCGGCCTGCAGCTCGCCAATCGGGGCCTTGAGGCGCTGATGGACAATCCGCACCTTCAGGACGGGCTCAACATCCATAAGGGCAAGGTCACCTACAAGGCGGTCGCAGAGGCGCTTGGCGTTGACTATACGCCCGCCGCGGATGCGCTCAGGGCCTGAAAAACAGCACTTTTCTGACTCGGGGCCCGATTTTTGACGGGCCCCGGCATTTTGCGGCGCAAAAGCAACGAATACCTCGCGAAAATATTACCTGATCGTAAGTAATTCCGGCTTTTCTGCTCGGGAATAATACTTGCTGTCGGCGCGCGATCAGGGGCATAGTCCCGCCGGAGAGAGGGAACGACCATGCGCAAATCGACATTGCAGAGCTTTGCCGCCGCAGCCGCGTCAGGTTTGGCGATGGGCTTCGTTCAGGCGAGCGCCGCGCCGTCCCTGCCCCTTGGCGGAGGGTCCGCCCTTTTCGCCGACAGCGGATCGGAAGTTTCACGCGAGCGGGCGAGTTCGGCGCTCGAAAGCATGTTGGAGCGCTTCATCCGTATCGAGGCCACTGAGACGGCGTCCGCGACTGCCGTCGAGACTAACAACAGCGAATGCCCGGAAGAAAAGAAAACCAAGCTCGCTGAGTCTGAACAAGACGAAAATAGCGACAAGAGCGCGCCCCAAGGCCCCGAGCCGATCTACTTCGCGTTCTAGCTTTCACCACCGGAATTTTCAGTCTTCTGTGACGCTGCTTTTCGCTTGCGAGAACGCGTGCCTGCAAGCAGCATCACATCGTGATTGTACCGCCCGCGCGTGAGCCTCATGACCACAATGATCAGGCCCGACAGCGCAAAAACAAATCCTGCTGCTGCGGCCGTCATCACCAGCGGGTTGTTGAAGTTCTCACGCTCCTCATAGTCCATGATGTGAAGCATCCAGAAGAAGTCGTAGAGACGCCAGACATCATTGCGGCGCGCGCGCACGTCCCCGCTGGCTGGAGAGATATATAGCCGCGTATTTCGCTTGTCGTCGAAATCGACACGCCAGACCGGCGTCTCCCTGCGATATTCCTGCGGTGGGAAGTTGATCAGGCGGGCGCTGATAATTTTGCCGTCGCCGACAAAATCCTGCTTGGCGATGCGCCGCGCATCACCCTCTTTCAAAGGTGTCAGCCTTTCGCCTGTGGAGGCGTCAAACATCGCCATGGCGCCGCCGGCGTTGGACGCCAGATAAACCGTTCTGCCGAGAAAACGCTTCAACTCCACCGAGGTCGCGCCGGGCGCCTGGGCGATAATCCCGCCGGGCGAGGCGTAGGCTTGCGCTTCGAGCTCAATCGGCGGCGAGATGAAGGCGGCGTTCTCGCCGCGCACTAACTCAATCGGAAACCAGCTCATGACGACGCCGGACGCCATCCAAAGGAGAACTTGGACGCCGAGGATCAGCCCCGCCCAGAGATGGATGCGCTGGACTAAAGGTTTGACCTTCATTCCTGGACACCGCCGGAAGTAGACGAAGCTTGCGCAATATCTGACGCCGACAGCGGCGTCGTCAGGAGCGTTTCGAACGCCGCCCAGCGGTCGCCGCCATGTTTGGCCGCCTCACGCTCCACATAGGCTTCGACGAGATCGCGCCCCACATTGTAATTCAGCACATAGCCGCGATAGGTCTCGATAAACCTGATTGACTGCTCCGCCCGTTCCCGGGATTCCAGCCGGTATTTCATGGACATTTCGATTGCAGTCTCGCGATCGATGTTCCCGTCCAGATAATCGCGCGCAATCATGTTGCGCGAATGGGAAAGCTTGCGGCGCAGCTCATTGAGTTTTTCCAGCGTCTCGGCCTTCGCCGGATCGAGCCCCGCCAGCGGAAACAGAACATCACGCTCGAACGCGATCTTTTCATTTCCCGGAAAAGCGAGCTCAATGCCGTAATTGGCAGATCCTTCCGCGATCAGGGACAAGGGTGAAAACAGCGGATAGACGGAATATTCGATCCAGCCGGCGCCATCGAGTAGGTCGCGCTCCAGAAAAATATTCCAAGTGTGGTGGCCGGGATAGCCTTCATGACAGCCAAGGTCCACGGCACGGTCAATGATGATCGGAAAATCGGTGTTGACCTGAATGAGGCTTTCGAATTCGCCCTGATACCAGTTGTAACCGCTCCACGGTTTGTCGGCCACAAACTCAAGGCGGAAGCTCTCATCTGCTGGAAGGTCGTAATGAGAGAGCGTGCGCTCGCGGCATTCGGCGATGGCGGCGTCGAAGACCGCCTGCAACTTGTCCTGCGGTATTGCGAGGGAATTACGGAACGTCTCTACGCGCTCCGACAACGCCCCCTCTCCCGGCAAAAGCGCGTCAATCTCAGTCAGCGCCGCATCAAATTCAGCAAGGTCATATTGCGGCGCGACGGTGTCATAAAGCCGTTTTGTTTCGTCATCGAAGGCGAAGATTCTCCCCTGCGCCATCTGGATTCGCGTCAGCGCGGCGCGAAGCTGTTTCTCCAGCATCTCGCCACGAACGCTCCCGCCTTCGCGATTGGTGCGGCGGACGGAGATGAGAAGTCCCTGTGCGTCTGACTCAAGCTGATCAAGGGGGCGTTGCTCCGCCTCGGCCGTCTCAGCCCAATCGGCGGGACCA
>JAUIEG010000539.1 GCA_030428745.1 Alphaproteobacteria bacterium | reverse complement strand
CTGTCGACAGGGATAAGGCCGATCGGCGCATCTTCCGGACGGTTCGCTTCGGCCGGGGCGTAACCCTTGCCGGTGTTCACTGTCATCTCGATGCGCAAATTTGCGCCCTGGTCGAGATGGCAGATCACATGGTCCTTGTTGAGGATTTCAACCGCAGAGGTTTCCTCAATGTCGCCGGCCGTCACAACGCCTGGCGTCGATTTCTTCAGGACCAGGCGTTTCGGCCCATCCGCATGCATGCGCAGCGCAAGTTGCTTGATGTTGAGAACGATGTCGGTCACGTCCTCGCGCACGCCCGGGATGGACGAGAATTCGTGGACCACGCCGTCGATCTGGATCGAGGTCACGGCCGCGCCCTGTAGCGACGACATAAGAATGCGGCGCAGAGAGTTGCCAAGCGTCAGGCCAAACCCACGCTCCAGCGGTTGGGCGATAATGGCCGCCTTGCGATTGGCGTCTGCGCCTGGCGCAACTTCCAGTTTCGTCGGGCGGATTAGCTCAAGCCAGTTTTTTTCGAGGATGTTCGTCGTATCCATAGGTGGATCGCTCTCTTTATTCCGTATCGTGATTAAACGCGGCGGCGCTTGCGGGGACGGCAGCCATTATGGGGAATTGGCGTGACGTCGTGAATAACAGTGACCGTAAGGCCTGCGGACTGCAGCGCGCGGAGCGCGCTTTCACGGCCCGAGCCCGGACCGCGCACTTCGACGCTGACCGTCTGAAGACCGTGGTCCATGGCTTTCTTCGCAGCGTCTTCCGCGGCGAGCTGCGCAGCGTAAGGCGTTGACTTGCGCGAGCCTTTAAAGCCCATGCCGCCGGCCGAAGACCAGGAAATCGTGTTTCCCTGTTCGTCCGAAATCGTAATCATGGTGTTGTTGAAGGACGCGTTCACATGAACCACGCCAGTCGAAATGTTTTTGCGTTCCCGGCGTTTGACGCGCGTTCCGGCTGCTTGCTTCGCCATTGTTCAGTATCCTTACTTCTTCTTGCCGGCGATCGGCTTCGCGGGGCCCTTGCGCGTGCGGGCGTTTGTATGAGTGCGCTGACCGCGAACCGGCAGGCCGCGACGGTGACGAAGACCGCGGTAGCAGCCCTGGTCCATCAGGCGCTTGATGTTCACAGCGACGTCACGGCGAAGGTCGCCTTCAACCATGTAATCGCTGTCGATGGTTTCGCGGATCTGCAGGACTTCCGAGTCCGACAGTTCGTTGACGCGGCGCTCAGGCGCGATGCCAACTTTTTCGCAAATCTCGGCGGCTTTCGCCGGGCCGATGCCGTGAATGTAGCGCAGCGCGATGGTGACGCGCTTGTTCGTCGGAATATTAACGCCTGCTATACGGGCCACAGGTAGTTCCCTTCTGTTTCATCTCGCCCCTTTTCCCTTGGCCGGGCCAACCATTTTAAAGGTCCATTCGGACCCGCCTCTTACGCACTCAAAAAGCCGCCTGTTTCCAAGCAACAAGACCCGCGACGGCGCATAGGGGCGAACCCCTGCCGGGCGGGCGGTACTCCTTTTGACGGAGAGCGCGTTGATAAGCCCACGCGCCGCCTGCCGTCAACCGCTTTTCAAGGCTAATTCAGCCCTGAATTTGGTCCAATATCGCGTCGATGGCGGCGGAAACGGCCTCGACCGTCTGCATGCCGTCCACAGCCCGCAATTTGCCCTGTCCCTCATAG
Source organism: Alphaproteobacteria bacterium (assembly GCA_030428745.1). Classification (GTDB taxonomy): domain Bacteria; phylum Pseudomonadota; class Alphaproteobacteria; order Caulobacterales; family Parvularculaceae; genus Hyphococcus. Next base: position 1,067 of record JAUIEG010000539.1, on the reverse strand, counting down.
TAAGGGATCAGCGGCGCCGTCTGTTCGCGATAGACCTGAAGCCGTTTCGCAAAGGTCTCTTCATTGTCGTCATCGCGGACTTTTTCGCCCTTTGCGATGGTTTCCTTAATACGGTTCCGAAGCCGGTCCATGAGGACCGCCTCATCCACCCGAAGCTCCACAACCGCATCCACGGCCTGGCCCTTCTTGGTGAGGATCGCATCCAGCATCTCCGCCTGCGGGATCGTCCTCGGAAAGCCATCAAGCAGGTATCCGGAGGCGCAATCGTCAGCCTCAATCCGCTCCTCGACGATGGCGGCAACAATGTCATCAGAAACAAGTTTGCCTGAGGCTATGATCTCTTTGACTTTAAGGCCGACAGGCGTACCGGCAGCTTTTGCAGCGCGCAGCATGTCGCCGGTGGAAAGCTGGGGAATGCCGTAGCGCTCAACGATATGGGCGGCCTGGGTGCCTTTGCCGGCGCCCGGAGGCCCGAGAAAAATGACAATCATCGTCTCCCCCCGCGCAATTTCGATTTCTTGATCAGCGCTTCATATTGCTGGGCGACAAGATGGCCCTGAATCTGGCCCACCGTGTCGAGGGTCACGGAGACGACGATCAGGAGCGACGTGCCGCCGATATAAACGGGGATCGACTGACCATAAGCGGATTTCAGAATTTCCGGGAAAATACAGACCGCGGTCAGATACATGGCGCCGATAACCGTGAGGCGGGTCAGCACGAAATCGAGATATTCCGCCGTACGCGGCCCCGGACGATAGCCCTGAACGAAACCGCCATATTTCTTGAGGTTATCCGCCACTTCCTCAACGTTGAAGACAACGGAGGTGTAGATGAACGTGAAGACAATGATCAGCGTCGCGTAAAAGGCGATATAAAGCGGACGCCCCGGCGCAAACAGGAAGGTGAGGTCCTGCAGCCATTGCGGGGAGCCGTCGCCGACCGCGCCCGCCGCCGTCGCCGGCAGGAGCAGGAGCGATGACGCGAAAATCGGCGGAATGACGCCTGAAACGTTGATCTTGAGCGGCAGGTGGGATTTCTCGCCTTGCGTCATGCGCTGACCGACC
>JAUIEG010000538.1 GCA_030428745.1 Alphaproteobacteria bacterium | reverse complement strand
CATTGAGGAACGGCAAGTCGAAGCCGATACCGTTATGGGCGACGAGCTGCGCATCGCCTACGAAAGCGAGAAACGCTTCCGCAACGCCCGGATCCGTAAAGACAGGCTTGTCGCTTAAAAATTCCGCCGAAAGGCCATGCACCTGAAAGGCGCCCATGGGCATGTCGCGCTTGGGGTTTACATAAGTGTGGAAATTGCGCCCTGTGACGGCGCCATTCATCATCTCAACACCGCCGATTTCCACGATCCGGTGTCCCTCAGAAAATTTGAACCCTGTCGTTTCAAGGTCGAATACGATCTGCCGCATGGGCCGCCCTCTAGTTCTTTTATCCATCCGCCTGCGCCCGCCAGCGCATTTACTCTGTGGGCGGATAAAGCGTATCCTTCACTGTGCTGGCGATGCCCTGCAATGTGAAGGGTTTCTGGATATAGCCCGCGCCCTCAATCAGGTCGAGCTGTTCACGAACCGCCGCTTCGGCATAGGCCGACATGAAGATGATTTTCGACTGTAGCCCCAAGGTTTCACGCGCCTGTTTGACCATTGAAGGCCCGTCAATATCAGGCATCATGACATCCGAGACGACCAGGTCGAAATCCAGATCTTCTTCGAGAATTTCAAGCGCCTCTTCGGCGTCGGCGGCTTCGCTCACTTCATAGCCGCAGTCGGTAAGCGTCGCGACCACGAAATTGCGGACCGGGTCCTCATCCTCAACGATGAGAACGCGTCCGGCGCCGGTGAGGTCCTGGGGCTCTCTCTTGCGCGCCGGCGTCGCCGATGTCGAGGTCTCGGCCACGGTCGCCTCTGGGGCGTCATAAGAGGGAAGATAGATCTCAAACGTAGCGCCTTTTCCTTGCGCGCTTTTCAGGGCGATGACGCCGTCAAGCTGTCGGATGATGCCGTAAACCGTGGAAAGGCCAAGCCCCGTTCCCTTGCCCATTTCCTTAGTCGTAAAGAACGGATCAAAAATCTTGTCCGCGATCTCTTGCGGAACGCCCGGGCCCGTGTCGGCGACTTCGATCAGCACATATTCCTGATCGAGAAGCCCCGGAACATTGCGCGCTTTGGCTTCCTCAGCGGAGATACTCTGCGTGCGGATGGTCAACGCGCCGCCGGCGGCGCCCATGGCGTCGCGGGCGTTAACGGCGAGATTCATCACCGCCGTTTCAAGCTGATAGCGGTCGACCTTGACGAAGGGAAGGGCGCGTCCGTTGACCAGCTCAAGCTTCACTTTCTCGCCAATGGAGCGCGTCAGGAAGCGTGAGAAATCTCTCAGGATTTCAGTGATAGAGAGAACTTCTTTCTTTAGCGTCTGCTTGCGCGAGAAGGCGAGAAGCTGTTTCGTTGTATTTGCGGCGCGCTGGGCGTTTTCGCGGATCTGAACGAGATCGGCATAGGCGGGATCGCCGGCCGGATGTTTCAGCATCAGGCGGTCGCAATGGCCAATCACCACTTGCAGGTAATTGTTGAAATCATGAGCGACCTTACTCGCCAACTCGCCAATGCCGCGCAGTTTCTGGTCCTGCGCATATTCCTCTTCCATCTGTTTGCGATCAGTGACGTCGACGGAATAGAGCAGCGTGCGGCGGGTGCCGTAGGATCCCCGCTTGCGGCGCACCGGGCGGGCGAACAATGCATAGGTGCGCGACGCGGCGCCGGTTCCGACAGTCGCCTCAATAGGTTTCGGCGCCCCGCCGGCGCGGGTCTTGCGGCGAATTTCCTCAGCCAGTTCCTCAAGCGTCGCCTGCGACACCGACTTCACCAGCGGCGCGTTTTTCTTTTGGGCGCCAAACGCCTCAGCGAAAGCCTTGTTCGCCTCAACGACACGGCCGTCACGGTTGATCTCGCCTTCGACGATGGCGACGCCGAAAGGCGATTCCGACATGTCGCCTGAAAGCGCCACATCTTCGACTTCGTCAGCGCCTTCATCGATATTCATCTCGACGCAGGCGAAGCCTTCGCCGATGCCTCCGCGGCGGAAAGCGGAAAACGTCGCCTCTGCCGGTTCGGCGTTGCGGCGGCGCACCTGCGCCGTGATCGGCTCTCGGTCGATACGCCAGAGACCGCTCACCAGGTCGCCGGTTTCACCAAGCACGATATCGTCAATCGCCTGCAGCTGGCCGCGCTGGGCGCCAAGCTTGTCGCGAGCGGCGGCATTGGCCCAGGCAATCTGACCTGACTTCTCAAGCGCGAAGACGGGACGCGGAAAATCAGCATAGGCGGCCGCAAGGCTGTCCTGCACTTCGTCGTCGATGGGAAGCTCACGCAAGCGCCAGGCGACATGCTCGTCAGCGCCGCGAATGGGGCGCACGCTCACTTCAAAGCGCCGGCGTTCGCCGCCGCCGGCAAGTCCCATAGTCTGGTAGATGATTTCTTCAGCGGCTTCGGCGCTTTTCGCGGCCTTGCAGAGGCGGAAGACCTTGGTCGCCTCGGCGCCTTGCTGCGCAAAAAGGCGATCAATGCGCGGCGGCAGGCCCGATGGGCCCATGACGCCGGCCGCTTTCGCGAGTTGGAAATAGGTGCGGTTCGCATAGGTCACAACACCGTCGCGGCGGGCGACAAGCCGCGCATCCTGATCGGCGTCAAGCACCCGTTCGGCGAGCCCAAGGGCGCCGAGAATTTCCGCGCCCGCAAGTTCAGCCGCCTCGGACGGGTTTTTTCCCGTCGCGCGGCGCAGCATCGCGCCCGCGACCAGCACTGGTGAAAACATTTTCATCGCCGCGCCAGTGAGAAAAACAGCGATGAGGAGCGCCA
>JAUIEG010000537.1 GCA_030428745.1 Alphaproteobacteria bacterium | reverse complement strand
AACCCGGAAGATTCAGGAAAGCGGGGACGCCTCGTCATTGAACAAATGGTGACGGCAAAGTTTCTCACGCGCACCCAAGCCGATGCAGCGATCGCGGCGCCGGTTCTTCTTGCCGCGCCGCGCTTCGAGGCGGCGCCCTATTTTGTCGACCATGCGCTGAAAGAAGTGCGTGCGCTCACAGCGGGCGTCGACGCCGATTTTATCGTCCGCACCACTTTTGATCCAAGGGTGCAGGCGGCTGCGGAAACCGGATTGCTCGCTGGTCTCGCGATGGCGGGCGACGGTCTCACAGGCGTCGAGGCCGCGGCGATTATTATTGACGGCGAAGGCGCAGTGCGCGGCATGATTGGCGGGCGTGACTATGCCAGGAGCCAATATAACAGGGCGACCCAGGCAAAGCGTCAGCCGGGCTCGGCGTTCAAGCCCTTTGTATATCTTGCAGGGCTCACGCGCGGTGAAACGCCCGACTCAGCAGTCTTAGATGCGCCGATAGAAATCGGCGCCTATGCGCCGGGTAACTACAAAGACAAATATTATGGCGAGGTCAGCTTGCGCGAAGCGCTGGCGCGGTCACTGAACAGCGCGGCGGTGCGGGTGCAGGAGCGAACCGGGCGCGCTTATGTGCGTGAAACGGCGCGCCGCATGGGCTGGGCGGGCGAGCTTACATCCGGCCCGTCGCTGGCGCTTGGCGTCGACGCCGTTTCGCCGCTGCAGCTTGCAACCGCTTATGCGCCATTTGCTAATGGGGGGTTCCGGGTTGCGCCTCATGTCATCGATCGGATCGAAACCACCGATGGCGATCTTATCTATCAACGCAAGGGATCGATCATCGAGGAAGCGGCTCCGGCCAGCGCCATCGCCGAAACCAACGATATGCTGGCGAGCGTCGTGGTGTGGGGAACGGGGCGGGCCGCCGCGGTTCCGGGCTATCGGGTCGCCGGAAAGACCGGCACGTCGCAGGAAAGCCGGGACGCGTGGTTTGCCGGGCATGCCGGCGGCCTTGTCGGCGTCGTCTGGCTGGGGCGCGACGACAATAAGCCCATGAACAACATCACCGGGGGCCGTGCGCCTGCGGTTATCTGGCGGGAGATTTTCTCACGGGCGCTGCCGCCGGCAACTTACAGTCCGCAAGCGCCGAAGCGTGATGATGTCGACCCGATTGCGGCGATCCTTCACGCTGGCGGTTGATTGCGCGGCGCTTCCGGCGTGACTCCGTAGGCATAGAGCGCAGGGCCGTTGGCGTTGAGCCAATCGGCGGCGCCGCGCGCATCGGCGCCAAGGTCGCGCACCACGCGCCAGAACGCCGGAGAATGATCCATATGAACAAGGTGAGCGCATTCATGAGCGGCGACATAGTCGAGGATTTCCGTTGGCGCGAATATCAGACGCCAGCAAAAGGACATATCGCCGTCCGATGAACATGAGCCCCAACGTGTTCGTGTGTCGCGAATGCGTAGAGTGCGTCGTTTTTTGCCAAGCTCGGCGCAGTGAAAGTCGACACGTTCCATCAGTTTTTTGCGCGCCTGACGTTTTAGCCAGTCGCAAACCCGGCGGTTCAGATGTTCCGGCCCGCCGCCGACACGAATGACCGGCATCAGCTCATTGTCGATATGCGGGGCGCCGCGCAATTTTTCATCATGAAGGATGATGTGATCTGCGCCTTCATAGGGAATTTTCATGCCGCTCACAAACGGCTTGGCGCGCAGATTGTCTGAAAGCTGGCTGGCGATCCAGTCGATTCGCTCATGGGCGAATCGAATCGCTTCCGGGACAGCGCGCTTTGACGGGGCTGTCACATGAATTTCCCCAGCTACCGGATCGACCTTGAGAATCAGCCGTTTGGCGCGGCGATTGACGCGGGTGATCAAAGGCGTCGCGCGCGCGCCGATATTGATTTCGGTTCGGGTGATATGATTCATCGCCATAAGGGGGTACGCTCTCACAAACCCCTATCCTTGCCGGTTTCGCCGAAAGATCAATTTGTTTTGAGGCGTCGGCGACATTTTTTTAGCGCCGGCATACGGTAAAGATCAATCTGATGAACGCCCCGCAACCAACGCCCATGATGATGCAGTATCTCGCCATCAAGGAACAGGCGGGCGATGCGCTTTTATTTTATCGCATGGGCGACTTTTACGAATTGTTTTTTGATGATGCGGTCGCTGCGTCGGCGGCCCTTGATATTGCGCTAACGAAGCGCGGACAGCATGCCGGCCAGGACATTCCCATGTGCGGCGTGCCGTTTCACGCATATGAATCCTATCTCGCCAAGCTGATCCGCGCCGGCTTCAAGGTTGCTATCTGCGAGCAAATGGAAAGCCCGGAGGCGGCGAAGAAACGCGGCTCGAAATCCGTCGTCAAGCGCGAGATCATTCGCACGGTGACGCCGGGAACAATTATCGAAGACTCGCTGCTCGATGCGCGGTCGAACAATTTTCTGGCGGCGCTGGCGCTCCTTCGTGACGGCGCGGAGGCGGCGCTTTCCTGGGTTGATGTCTCCACCGGCGAATTGTCCGTGCGCGAGACCAGCCTCGACAATCTCGCCGCAGACCTTGCCGCCGTGTCGCCAAAGGAACTGGTCGCGCCCGAGCTTGAAGAGGGCCATCCCTGGCGAGAAGTTTTGTCAGCGCGCGAAGGCGCCATGACGATCACGCGTCAGGCGGCGCATCTGTTCGATTCCGCCAGCGGTCAGCGGCGGATCATGGAAACTTATAATGTGGGATCGCTGGACGGCTTCGGCGAGTTTTCACGG
>JAUIEG010000536.1 GCA_030428745.1 Alphaproteobacteria bacterium | reverse complement strand
TCTGAAAGCAAAAGGGCGCCCCAAAGGGCGGCCCCGGCCGGAGCCCCTGTGGATTCAGGCCGGATTCGGCCCGCGCGTGACCAGAAAGACGCAAATTGGCCGTTCCGCCGGGCCCGCATCGGGCTGGCGGCGCGCCTCGTGCCCCGCCTCGCGGCAGAAATGGGGAATATCAACCGCCGCGACGGGATCGTCCGCCCGGACGGTCAGGCGCTGGCCGGGCGTCATTTTTCTTAGCGCCGCCTCCATGCGGATCACCGGCAGGGGACATCGATAGCCGGTGACGTCAAGATATATCCCGTCGGTCAAAGTGCAGGCCCCTGAAAAAGGCGAGAAAAAACAGAAGGCTAGAATGACGCAGCCGGATCGGTTCAGCAAGACGCGAAGATCCGTAAGAAAAAGGCTCCGCGCCGGGAAGCGCGGAGCCCTATCTCAGATGTGTTGCAATCAGTTTGTGGAGAGCTGCAGCTCGATGCCGACGATCCGGCCCTTCTGGAATGGAGCGAAGCTGCCCCCGCCAAGAGAGCCCGGAAGCTGGGTGTCGCCGCCAAACTGCACCTCGTTCAAGAGGTTTTTGCCGTAAAGCGAAATGGTCGCCCGGTTTTCGAATGTGGTGAGGCTGATGCTCGCATCGATGGAGTCATATTCGTTGAGCGTGCCGAGATTGTTGTCCGTATAGAACGACGCATCCCGGTGGAAATAGCGCGCCCTGGCGTCCAGAGAGCCCATTTCCCCAAGATCCCAAGAGTAGATGAAGCCTGCGCCATAGGTCCATGGAGCCAGGCGGGGGATTTCCAGATTGAGATCCGCGTCATCCACAACGCCCGGGCTTACCGTCGGCGCGCCGATGTCGAACAGAAGCTCGTCATAGTTGCCTTGGGTGTGGCCGAGCGATCCCTGGAACAGGAAGTTGTCCGTGAAAGCGATCTGCGCCTCCATTTCGAACCCCCAGATCGTCGCATCGGCGGTGTTGGTGATGACCTGAACGACGCCGGCGAGCGGGTCAGAGAGATTGAGCTCGCGCTGCATGTCCGAGATGTCGTTATAGAAGAAAGAGGCGTTCACGACCGCTTTTCCGTCGGCGGGCTGAGCTTTGAAGCCGATTTCATATGCGTCGACCTGCTCTTCATCGAATGGGCCCGGCAGGAACATCGGATCAAAGGCCGGGTTCGGCACGACCGCCGGGGGCGGCGCCGGATTGGCCACAAAGGGCAGGGACGCCGCAGACGTGTTCCGGAAGTTATAACCGCCGGAGCGCACGCCCTGGGTGAAATGCCCGTAGACGTTTAGGTCTTCGCGCGGGCGCCATTCAAAGCCGATTTTCGCCGTAAAGTTTTTCCAGCTGTCTTCATCGACGAAATCTTCAGAACAGTCGCCCGGAATGCGCACATCGCAGAACGGGAAGGCCCGGTTGGCGAGAAGGTTGGAAACCACCACTTCCTTTTTCTCATAAGTCCAACGGCCGCCAAGGATCAGTGTGAACTGTTCGCTCAAGTCGATATCCGCCTGACCGAAAGCAGCATAGGTGACCTGGTCCTGCACGCCGCCGCCGCTGAAATAGGGCGAGCCTGAGCTGATGGCCGCAAGCGGGATTTCCCGTTGCTCATTGTACAGAAGGTCCTGCGTGAACCAGTAGCCGCCAACCGTCAGGTCGATCCTGTCAAAGAACCGGCCTGCATAGCGCAGCTCGTTCGACAGCTGGTCCTGGTCGGTGGTGGAGTTGGCGTGGAACAGGAAAAGCGGCGTGGCGTCGATATCGCTCCGTGTGTCGCTTTCGCCCTGGCGCCAGCCGAAAATGTTGGTGATGACGCCATCGCCGAAAGGCACGTTCCAATTGACCTCCGCGGTCACAGCGTCACGCTTGGTGTCATAAAATCCCGGTTCATCGATGGAGAAATCAAAGCTGTTGCGGGAGGCGCTGAAGAAGGGGTTCGTCACGCCGGCGCCGTTAGTGTGGTTCTGCCCGGCCGGGCCGTCGCCATTGCTGTCGAAATGCTCGTAGCGAAGCAGCAATTCAAAATCGTCGGTCGGCGTGAAGGAGAGGGATGGACGAACCATCCAGGTTTCGGCCGCGCCGAAATCCTCGAACTCATTCGGGCCCGAGGTCGCGACCAGCGGCGCCGCAGCGCCGAACGCGCCGGCGGCGATGAGGTTTGGAACCGGGCCGCCGAGATACCGGCGGAAATAACCCTCGTCCTTGTTGTAATAGACAGAGACGCGGGCCTTCAGCACATCCTCGATGATGGGCCCGCCAACCCCGGCCATGGCGTAGAAATTCGGACCGCCACTGTTGAGACCGCTTTCCGCGGCGCCCTTGAACGACATCTCGAACTCGTCGCTAGGTTTTTTGGAATTGAGCAGCACGGCGCCGCCGGTCACATTGCGACCGAAGAGGATGCCTTGCGGTCCGCGCAGCACCTCAATCGAATCCAGATCGAAGATGTCGAGCACGACGCCGCCATTGATGCCGAGATAAACACCGTCGACGAAAACGCCCACCGTCGGATCGATGGACGGAATGGATGAGTTGATCCCGAGACCGCGAATGGAAAAGTTCGCAACGCCGCGCGTCGTTCCCACATCGTCGAAAGAGACGTTCGGAATAGAATAGGAAAGGCTTTGCAGATCGCGGACTTTCAGCGCGTCGATCTGATCTTCGCCATAAGCGGTAATGGCGAGCGGCACATCCTGCACGTCCTCGGCGTTGGCCTTTTTGGTGCCGGTCACGAGAATCGTGTCGCGCAGTGTTTCCACGGATGTCTGAGCG
>JAUIEG010000535.1 GCA_030428745.1 Alphaproteobacteria bacterium | reverse complement strand
CGCCGAGGCGACAGACATGATCATCAACCGGATCATCGATAACGCCTCGGTCGCGATCGCATCGCTTAACCGGGGGCCGATCAAATCGGCGCGCGCCATGGCCAATACGCATCTTCGGGCTGGCGGCGCAACGCTGTTCGGTTTGCCGGCGGAGCACACGGTCTGCGCTGAATGGGCGGCCTGGGCCAACGGCACCGCAGTGCGTGAGCTCGACTATCACGACACGTTTCTCGCCGCTGATTATTCGCATCCGGGCGATAACATTCCGCCGACGCTCGCCGTTGCGCAGCAATGTGGGAAAGACGGCAAGGCGCTCCTGCGCGGGATCGCCACGGGCTACGAAATTCAGGTCAATCTCGTCAAAGCGATCTGTCTGCACGAACACAAGATCGACCATATCGCTCATATCGGGCCGTCGGCGTCTGCGGCCGTTGGCACACTGCTCGGGCTGCCGACAGAGGTGATCTACCAGTCGGTGCAGCAAGGATTGCACACGACGGTGACCACGCGTCAGTCCCGCAAAGGGGAAATCTCTTCCTGGAAGGCTTTTGCGCCAGCCTATGCGGGCAAACTCGCCATTGAAGCGGTGGACCGTTGCATGCGCGGCGAGGGCGCGCCGTCGCCCATCTATGAAGGCGAAGATTCCGTCATCTCCTTTATCCTCAATGGCCGCACCGCGCGCGACAAAGGCGAAAGCCCTTATGAGCCGACATACCATGTCCCGCTGCCGGGCGCGGGTGAGGCGAAGCGCGCAATCCTTGAGACCTATACGAAAGAGCATTCAGCGGAATATCAGTCCCAGGCGTTGATCGATCTGGCGTTTCGGATGGGCAAAGAAATCGAAAACCGGGGCGGCTTCGACAAGGTGAAGTCGATTGTTCTGCATACGTCTCATCACACGCATTATGTGATCGGCACCGGTTCCGGCGATCCGCAAAAGATGGATCCGAACGCCTCGCGCGAGACGCTCGACCACTCGATCATGTATATCTTCGCGGTCGCGCTTCAGGATGGCGAATGGCACCATGTTCGCTCTTATGCGCCGGAACGCGCACAGCGCCCGGACACGGTGAAGCTCTGGCACAAAATCTCGACTACCGAAGATCCGGAATGGACGCGCCGCTACCACAGCCAGGACCCCAACGAAAAAGCATTCGGCGCGAAAGTCGTCGTGACATTTGAAGATGGGTCGGAGCTGGTCGATGAGCTCGGCATCGCCAATGCGCATCCCTTTGGGGCGCGTCCCTTTGGCCGGGCCGAATATATCAAAAAGTTCAAGACCCTGACCGATGACATTCTGGACGCCTCGGAGAGCAGCCGCTTCCTCGACCTGGTCCAGCAATTGCCGACTCTTTCCGCCGATCAGGTGAAGCTGCTCAATCCGGTCGCACCGAAGGGCTATTTGGTCGAGAATCCGGCTAAGGGCATTTTCTAAGCCACGCCGGAGTATTGAATGCCCTATTCGGGAAACATAAGGCCGGACGTCACGCCGCCTGCGAAGCGTTTCCTCATAGAGCTTCTTTCCGGGGCGGGAAGTTTTGGGTCGCAGGAGCGGAAGGAAAACAACCTGACGCTTTTGCGGCTTGTCGCGGCGGCGGCGGTTCTGTTTTCCCATAGCTGGCCGCTATCTTCAGGCGTGCGCGCCGTTGATCCCGTAACCGCCTTTCTGGGCGAGGTCACCGGCAGCGCGCTTTCGCTCGCCGGGCTTGCCGTGAACGCCTTCTTTGTGATCAGCGGTTATCTCGTCACCAAGAGCGCAATCCGCAGCGAGGCGCGACCCTATTACTGGTGGTCGCGAGGGCTGCGAATTTACCCGGCATTAATCGTCAACATTCTCATCGTCGCGCTCCTACTTGGACCGGCAGTGACGGCTTTGCCGTTAAGCGAATATTTTCGCGGCGAAACACTCACTGAATATCTCACCAACAATATGTTGATGTGGAATGCAGTTTATCAACTGCCGGGCGTTTTTGAAGGCAACCCTGAAAGCGCCGTGAACGGATCGCTGTGGACCCTGCCGGTGGAGTTGAGGTGCTATGTTGCTGTCGGGATCATGGCGGTGGCCGGCGTTTTCAAATCCCGGCTTTTAGCGTCGGCCCTATGCGCCGCTATTTTGCTGATTGGTTTTTTCAGCGATGACTATCAGCCTTTCGGCAAACTGTCCGTGCTTCAGAATGTGGGTTATTTCATTCTGGGCGCCCATTTCTTCATGTATCGCGATCTGATCCCGGCGTCGCCTTTTGCCGCCTTATTGCTGATTATCGGAGGGCTGGCGATTCCGTTAGGGATGCTTGGGTCCATCGCCGCGGCCACAGGGTTTGCCTGGCTAATCCTGTGGGCCGGGCTCGCAGCGCCAAGGGTCGTCAACATTGAAACCCGTCTGGGCGATCCGTCTTATGGCATCTATATTTGGGCGTTCCCAGTTCAGCAGGCGCTGGTGCAGGCGTTTGGCGGCGGCGCGCCGTGGATGATCGTCGCGATTGCATTCCCTTTGACGGCCCTAATGGGCGTCGCGTCATGGCGGTTTATCGAAAAACCGGCGCTATCGAAAAAATCCGCTGTTGCAGTTCTCTCGGTTGAAAGAATGAAATCTCTTGGCGGCGTTTTCCGGAAGGGAAGATCAGCATGACAGAAGCTCATTCCAGATCCAGATTGACCGGCCTCAATCCCGTTTGCATCAACGCGTTCACACGCTGGCATGAGATGGCCGCGATCGGCGATCTTTCAAGAGTCAGTGAGATTGCGTGCGAGGACGTGGCGTTCCGGT
>JAUIEG010000534.1 GCA_030428745.1 Alphaproteobacteria bacterium | reverse complement strand
CATAGGAATAGTGGTAGTAGCCGCCGCCATTCGCGCAGGAGCCCATGGAGATGACATAGCGCGGGTTCGGCATCTGATCGTAAACCTTGCGGAGCGCCGGGGCCATCTTGTTGGTCAAGGTGCCCGCGACGATCATCACGTCTGACTGGCGCGGGGATGCGCGCGGGGCGAAGCCGAAGCGCTCAACGTCATAGCGCGGCATGGACGCCTGCATCATCTCAACGGCGCAGCAGGCGAGCCCGAAGGTCATCCACATGAGCGAGCCGGTGCGCGCCCAGTTGATCAGGGCGTCCGCCGGCGCGGTGATGAAGCCGCGATCGGCAAGCTGGTCGGAGAGCTCTCCGAAAAACGGATCTTTCGCATCCGGGTTATATCCCGGCGCGCCAACCCGCGCGGCGGTTCCGTAAGGAAGTTTGGATTGGTCTAGCGCCATTCCAGCGCTCCTTTCTTCCACTCATACAAAAAGCCGACGGCAAAGACGGCGATAAAGACGAACATCGACCAGAAGGCGAAAATCTGGAAATCGCGGTCCATCCCCAGTTCCGGATTGAACAGCATCACCGCCCAGGGAAACAGGAAGGCGACGTCAAGATCGACAATGATGAACAGGATCGCGACGATATAGAACTGAACGTCGAACTTCATCCGCGCGTCATCGAAGGCGTTGAAGCCGCATTCATAGGTGGAGTTCTTTTCCGGATCGGGCTCATTCGGCGCGATAATCGCCGGGGCCACAAGGAAGCCCAGCGCCAGCGCCAGCGAGATCGCGAAGAAGACAATGATCGGTAGCCAGTCGAGCAAAAAATCGGCGGTCGCCAAGGGAAATCTCCTAGAAAGGCCTTGCGCCCGGCAGACCGGGCGGACTCGGGGCGGAACCTAGAAAGGTGCGGCGCCAAAGGCAACGCGATTCCGCGCGTTTTCGGCCCCTCAAGACGGAAATGAGACCGAAAACCGCAGCTTTCTTAAGGCGCTTCCCGCGGGCTTGGGGAGACTATTCGGTTTCGACCGGCGGTTCGGCTACCTCTTCGGGGAAATCCCCTTCCTGGCCCTGGCGCAGATAATCGTCCCAGTTCTCCATTTCCCAGAACCGCTCATCGAGGAGCCCGGAGCGAATCGTCTCCGGCAGGTCGTCGACGGTCAGGGCTTTCTGGGCGTCGCGATCAGCGGCGAAGGCCGCGAGATTGGCGATGTCGTCGGCGGTCAGATAGATGGTGTAGCCAAGCTCGATCGACTGCAATTCGATCATGGCCGGGGCGCCGCGCCACATGCGGGCCGCGAATTCCAGCGGGTCGACCGCAGGCGCGCCGATTTCAGCGTCCAGCGCCGGGGCCGCCTTGCCCCCGACCCCATTGACCGAATGGCAGATGACGCAGCCTTTTTCCACAAAGATGGTCCGCCCAAGCATGGGGTCCACCTCGCGCTTGACCGTGGGCTTCAGGCTGACCGCCGCATGGCCCTCGCCGTCAGCGGCGGATGTCCCGTTTTCAGCGCCGCAGCCCGTAAGCGCGGCGGCCGCAGCAGCTACAGCCAGTATGGTGAGTGTTTTCCCCATGTGATTCATCCCTATATCCCGCTTGGGCCCATTGTCGCGCCGATTCCGCGCGCCTGCAATGTGGCAAAGATGAAACTCATGAAATCCGACCGAAACGCATTCCGAAAAGCGGGAACTGGTTTTCGGGCAAAATGCGCGACGAAATCAAAACCTAGAGAATGCCCGGCAGGTTGAGCTGTTTTTCCCGGGCGCAGGCAATGGCGTCTTCATAGCCCGCATCGGCGTGGCGCATGACGCCCGTCGCCGGGTCGTTCCACAGAACGCGGCCGAGGCGACGCGCGGCGTCTTCTGTCCCATCGGCGACAATCACCATGCCTGCATGCTGGGAAAAGCCCATACCGACACCGCCGCCATGATGGAGCGACACCCAGGTCGCGCCCGACGCGGTGTTGAGGAGCGCATTCAGAAGCGGCCAGTCGGAAACGGCGTCAGACCCGTCTTTCATGGATTCGGTTTCACGATTGGGGCTGGCGACGGACCCTGAGTCGAGATGATCACGGCCGATCACCACCGGCGCCTTCAATTCGCCCTTCGCGACCATTTCGTTGAAAGCGAGGCCCAGGCGATGGCGGTCGCCGAGACCGACCCAGCAGATGCGCGCGGGCAATCCCTGAAACGCGATGCGCTCGCGCGCCATGTCGAGCCAGTTGTGAAGGTGCTTGTTGTCGGGGAGCAGCTCCTTCACCTTTTCATCTGTGCGATAAATGTCCTCCGGGTCGCCGGAAAGCGCCGCCCAGCGGAACGGGCCGATGCCGCGGCAAAATTGCGGGCGGATGTAAGCCGGCACGAAGCCTGGAAAATCGAACGCGTCTTTCAGGCCTTCGTCAAAAGCGACCTGGCGAATGTTGTTGCCGTAGTCGAGCGTCGGCACGCCCGCATTCCAGAAATCAAGCATCGCCTGAACCTGGATTTTCATGGAGGCGCGCGCGGCTTTCTCCACCGCTTTTGGATCGCTTTCGCGTTTGGCGCGCCACTCACCCATGCTCCAGCCGATAGGCAGATAGCCATTCACCGGATCATGTGCGGATGTCTGGTCCGTGACGATGTCGGGTTTGACGCCGCGCTTTACGATCTCAGGGAAAATATCGCCCGCATTGCCAAGTAAGCCGACAGACTTCGCCTCCCCTGCCTTGGTCCAGCGCTCAATCATCTCCAGCGCTTCATCGAGGGTCTCGGCTTTCTCGTCGACATAGCGGGTGCGCAAACGGAAATCGAT
>JAUIEG010000533.1 GCA_030428745.1 Alphaproteobacteria bacterium | reverse complement strand
AAACAGAATATGGCGGTTGTTTTTTGGAAGTCCCCGGGCGGGGTGACGTCAAAAAAGGCGGCCTCGCCAAGGGGGCTTTCCGGCGAAACCGCTATGACTCGGCCTTTTCGTCACGCCCGAAGTTCGGGGCCGCTGTTTCCTGACCCGCTTCGACAATCGCCCGGCGCAGACCGCGCACGCGTGAGAAGGCGTCTTCCAGCGTCTTGCCGTCATCCCAGCGGATCGCCCGCTGCATCACTGCAAGTTCTTCTGAAAAACGTCCCAGAACCTCCAGCACGGCTTCCTTGTTGTTGAGGAAGACATCGCGCCACATGACCGGATCGGAGGCGGCGATACGCGTGAAGTCGCGGAACCCGCCGGCGGAGTATTTCACAATCTCGCCGGCCGCGACCGATTCCACATCGTCTGCGGCGCCGACAATGGTGAACGCGATGAGGTGCGGCAGGTGGCTCGTCACCGCAAGCGCCAAGTCATGATGTTCAGAGGTCATGATCTCGACCTTGGCGCCGACGGCGGACCACAGCGCGGCGGCTTTGTCGATCGCCGCCTTGTAAGCGGCGTCCTCGCGCGGCGCCGGCGTTAAAATGCACCAGCGATCTTTAAAGAGCGACGCAAAGCCCGCTTCGGGGCCCGATTGTTCAGTGCCCGCAACCGGGTGGCACGGCACAAAACACACCCGTTCCGGCATGCGGCTGGCCGCCTCAACAGCGACGCCCTTCACTGAACCCACATCGATAATGAGTGCGCCGTCATCCGCAGTGTCGCCAAGCTCGGTCGCGACGCCACCGATGGCGCCCACAGGCGTCGAAAGAATGATCAGATCAGCGCCTTTGACGCCCTTGGCGAGGTCCGTTTCGCCTCGGTCGATCACGCTGAGTTTTTGCGCGCGCGCAATAACGTCAGGGTCACGGTCAACGCCGACAATATCATCCACCAGGCCAGCTTCGCGCATGGCGCGGGCGAGCGAAGAGCCAATGAGGCCAACGCCGACGACGCTGGCGCATTTGAATTTAACAGGGTCAGTCACAGGAGAATTTCTTTTCCAAAAGCTCGATGAATTTGCGGTTGCTTTCCTTTGGGCCGACGCTGACGCGCAAATAGCCGCCAAGACCGTAAGATCCCATATCGCGCACGATAACGCCGTTCGCTTTCAGATAAGACAGAACGTCGTCGGCGTTTTTACCAGGCTCTTCCGGCAACTTCATCAGAATGAAATTGCCGTGGCTCGGCGTGAACTCCAGCCCGAGGCCGCCGATCTGTTGTTGCAGATAGTCGCGCTCTGCCCGGTTGTGCTCGAAATTACGCCGGACAAAGTCCTGATCTTCAACGGCGGCGATGCCCGCCGCCTGCGCAGCTGTTGAGACATTGAACGGTCCGCGAATGCGATTGAGCACATCGGCGATCGCCGGCGGACAATACGCCCAGCCAAGACGCAGCGCTGCAAGGCCGTAAATCTTTGAAAAGGTGCGGGTCATGACCACATTCGGAAAATCATCGACCAGCGCTGCGCCGTTCGAATAATCGCTTTCATCAACAAACTCCGCATAGGCGGCGTCGATGACGATCAAAATGTCCTCGCGCAGCGCCTCGCGCAGCCGCCGGAGCTCAGCGTCGGTGAGATAGGTGCCGGTGGGGTTGTTCGGATTGGCGATGAAGACGATCCGCGTTCTTTCATCGACAAGCTCCAGCATGGCGTCCACATCGCCTGTCAGGTTTTTCTCCGGCGCATATCGGGGCTCAGCGCCGACGGACAGGGCGGCGATGGCGTAAACGACAAAGCCGTGGGCGCTCATGATGATGTTGTCGCCCTCGCCCACATAGGCGTGGGTCAGAAGCTGTAGCAACTCGTCGGAGCCGGCGCCGCAGACAATGAGCGCCGGATCGAGGTCATGAACCTCGCCGATCTTCTCTCTCAGCGTGACCGACGCGCCGTCAGGATAAAGGGACAGCTTGTCTGACGCCGCTTTGTAGGCCTCGATCGCTTTCGGGCTCGCGCCGAGGGCGGATTCATTCGAGGAAAGCTTATGGATCTCCACGGCGCCGGGCGCTTCCGACGCGCCGGGCTTATAAGGCCTAATGTCCATAATGCCGGGACCCGGCTGCGGGAGCGCCATGTGATGAAATCCTCTGCTTCGTGCCGTCCGCGATATAGCGGCGGGACGCCTGCGCTGGCAACCGAGCCTATCGCGGCGCAGTGTTCCGCCTTGTGGGCTGGGGCGCTGCAATCGCCGGGCGCAACGCACGCGCCCCTTCGCGCCGGACAAGACCGACGGGGGCGAGCATATCCTTCTCCGCCTCGAGCATAAGAACGCCGCCAAGCCCCGGCCACAGACGCGAGCCCGCCCGCTCCCATGCACGCGCCGCGCGCAATAACAGGTTTGACCGGAAGGGCGGAAAGAACAACGCCGCATTCCAGACCGTTGGCCGGAAAATGGCGTCGCGCAGGAGAACCTCCAAACGGCGTTTATGATAGGGCCGGCCGGCGGCGAAAGGCGTCGTGTCAATCACCGACCACAGACCGCGCCGGTGCGCCGCAACGATGATGACCCGTCCGTCGTCTTTCAAAACGCGCCAGACCTCGCGCATGAGGCGCTGGGGCTGCGGCGCTTCCTCAAGACCGTGAACAATCAGCACACGGTCAAGGCTTGCATCGGGTATCGGCCATTCATGCTCGCCAACGAGGCTGGCCGTATTCGCCTTCCCCGGCGGCCAGCGGATGACGCCTTGCCCGCCGGGCGCCAGCGCATAGCGGGCGGCCGCGCCGGTGAAAAGCTCAAGATACGG
>JAUIEG010000532.1 GCA_030428745.1 Alphaproteobacteria bacterium | reverse complement strand
CTTTCGCCGGGGCGTAATAGACGACGATGTTGTCTCGCGTATGGCCGGCGCCGGGATAGAAAACGGTGAGTCCTTCCTCACCCTCCAGTCCGAGCAGCATTTCGCGGTCCTTGCCGTCGAGAATGGAAAACATGGTTTTACGCAGGCCTCGCGCGGGCGCGTCTTCATTGGTCAAGGGGTGGGCGCGTCCGCCAATGCCGTGTTTTTGAAGTGTTTCCATCCCGCCCATCTTGTCAGCGTGAGCGTGCGTCACGATGGCGATGTCAGGACCTTCGCCCAGTTCCGCGTTAATCAGAGAAAGCAGTGTCTCCGTTTCTTCGTTCGTCCACGCCGTATCGACGAGCGCAACGCCGCCTTCAGTTTTGACGACGAGCCCCTGCGATAGCACCGGCCCCCATGGTTCGATCACATCGTAGCTCTTATGAATCCAGACATTGTCCGCGATCTTTTCCAGCGATGGCGGCGGAAGGCTTTCGGCCTCCTGGGTTTCTTCTTTCGTGGATGCGCATGCGCTCAGCGAAAGAAGCCCGATGACAACGAGAAAGTTTTTCAACATCAAAAATGCGCTTTCATCAGTTTACGGAACGCATCTGCGCGGTGGGAGATCGCGTGTTTCTCATCCGGCTCCATTTCCGCGAAGCTGACATGGTAGCCGTCCGGAATGAAGATGGGATCATAGCCGAAGCCTTTATTCCCGCGCGGCGGAAAACATAAGACGCCCGTCACCTCGCCTTCGAAGCTCTCCGTATGGCCGTCGGGCCAGGCGAGTGAGAGGACACAGACGAATTTCGCCGAAAAGTCCTCCGTGCCGCTATCGAAAAGCGCCGATTCCACCTTTTTCATGGCGGCGTCGAAATCCCGGGGCTCGCCCGCCCAGCGGGCCGAGAAAATCCCCGGTGCGCCGGAAAGCGCGGTCACGGAAAGGCCGCTGTCATCGGCCAGCGCCGGCAGGCCAGAGGCCCTTGCGGCGGCTAAAGCCTTCAATTCGGCGTTCTCGGCGAAGGTCGTTCCGGTCTCTTCGGGGTCATTTAGTCCAATTTTTTTCGCCGAGATCGCCTCAATCCCGAGGGGGGACAGTAGATCATTGATTTCTTTGACTTTTCCATCGTTGTGAGAGGCGATGACGAGGCGTCCGGGCCCCAATTTCCGCACATTTTCGCCCATGTTTTTATCCCTTATCGAAAAAAAATTATCGTTTTTCGGCAAAAACCCCTTGCATCGTTTTTCGATAAGTGTATATCGATAATCAACAAGACGGCGATCAACGCCGCGAACACAGGGCCCCGGCGGCGGAGAAATACCAGACCCGGGGTGAAAAGAAAAAGGGCCGAAAAGACCGGAAAACCGGCGAAAAGAGCCCGAAAAGGAGAAACCCGGGGAAAAGCCGGCCCCGCCCAAAGCAAAGGGAAACCGGCCAAACAACAGGGCTAAATGGCCCAAACAGCGGCCCGAAAAAAAGAGCGGCGGAAAAACCGCCGCTCAAGAAGATCAAAAACGAGCCGCTAACACAGGAAAGAAAAGGAGAAACCCATGCGCTTTGCTAACTCAAACTCAAGTGTCGATAAGTTTGGCTACTTTGTCAATGGACTGGCCGTCTTCCTCACCATCTCGGTCATCGCCGCCGGTTATGTCTCGGCCATCGGCTCCTTCGCAGGGGTGGCGTAATGTCCAGGCTTTTCCACAGAACGGCGGCGACCGTATTCGCCGCCTTCGCGGCGGCGAGCCTTTACTCCCTCGCCGTCGCCTCGCCCGCCGAAAGCGGGGCTGACGAGGCCCGGCAAAGCTGCGAAAAAGCCTTCTGCCTGATCGCTCTGTTCTAGGGACCGGGAAGGCTTTTTCAGGCGCTCGTCAAGACGGAGATTTCAATATGCGTGCGATAGGCAAAGGATCGCTATCGTCGATTCTCGCAGTCGGCCTCCATGTTACGCGCGTGATCTTGTGGATCATGCTCGGCCTGGTGACGCTTGCACTGATCATTATGCCTTTTGCGCCGGCGATCGCCGATCTTTTCTCCCATTCTGACGACATCAATATCGATGGCGTTATCGACGCCGAAGACTTCATCAAGGTGTTCTACGCCTTTGTAACAACGGCGGTGATGCTGTTTGTCGTCAATCGCCTTCTGGAAATTTTAAAGGCGCTGCGGTTCGGCTCGCCATTCGTCCGGGAAAACGCCGACCGGTTTCGCGGCATCGGCTACGCGCTGTTGATGGGCGAGGGCGCGAAATTCGCCTTTGGCTTTCTGTCGTTGATTTTCGACGCCGATGTTGAACTCAACATGACCTTTCTTTCCTGGCTCGCGATCATCACCGTGTTTGTGCTGGCGGAAGTCTTCCGCGAAGGCGCGCGCATGAAAGAAGAACAGGATCTCACCGTTTAATGTCGATTTCCGTCAAACTCGATCGGGTCTTGCTTGACCGCGGCATGTCGCTGACGGAGCTGTCCGAACGCGTGGGCGTGACAATCGCGAATCTTTCCATTCTCAAAACCGGTAAGGCGAAGGCGATCCGCTTTTCGACGCTCGAAGCGATTTGCAAGGAGCTCGACTGCCAGCCGGGAGACATTCTTTTCTTTGATGAGGACGGCCGACCGTCGGCTGACTAGGCGCCTTATTGATAGGGCGCCGTCGCGGGTTCGCTGGTCGCTTCTTCGGGAAGGTCATCCGCATGAGGCGGGATCGCGGCGCCGACTTTCCGGCTCTTCCAGACGAATATGAGCAGAATGGCAGCGAGCGCCGTCGACAGGATGAACGGCGCCTGCGGCGCGTGCGCGTATAGCCAGAAAG
>JAUIEG010000531.1 GCA_030428745.1 Alphaproteobacteria bacterium | reverse complement strand
CATCAGTGGATATTTTTTATCGCTCTCGCCGTAACTGTCGGGCAGCTTCACATAGAGTTCGTAGTCGACGCCGTTGATTTGCGACGTCAGGGGAATGATTTCGGTGTTGGGCAATGTATAGGAACGCGGCGCTTCAACTTCATGGAGCGCCGCCTTGGTGACCTTCAAGGCGCCAGGCGCGTCATTGCCTTCAGGTCCGCAGGCGGAAAGCGCGCAACACAACAGAAAAAGCCAAAAGAGACGCGGCATAGACGTCCTCCCACGATTCCGCTACATATGTAGCAGATTCGTAAAATGGATCAAACTGGCTCTCCCGCGTTATTCTTCATTTATTTGCGGCTCAGCGTCTTCAGCGCTTTCGGATGATTGAATCACTGGGCTCACCCCTAACGCTCGCTCAAGCTCAGCTATGGTCTCATTAATCGCTTTGAGCCCATCCTCGCTGCCCGCACCCAATTGCCTAACGATACGGAAATCATCGAGCGCACCAGCGTAATCTTCGAGCTTAATTCGCGCTAACCCCCGGACCTGGTGAAAAGCTGAAAGCTCCCTGTCAGAGAAGTCGTCACCAAATCGCTCTTCGACTTCCTTCAAGACCTCCAGCGCTGCTTCGGGATCATCCTTTTTAACAATGAGATTTTGGGCTCTTATCAATCGCCTGCTGACGCCCGGACGAAACCGCGAACGCCCGCTGTCCAAAAAATATGTAATGACGGTTTGAACGTTTTTTCTCGCTACAGGGCCGCCTTCAATAATCTTGGGCCGATACTTCCACTTTTTCACAGAAGCGACAGCCGAACCGTTGAGACATCTATTCGAGGATTCGAGTACGGAAACATTCTCAGTATCCCCCTCCGGAGTGACGTCAAACTCGACCATGACCGATTCTTCCCTATCTGCGGTCCGCATGCAGGATTCGGGATAGACCGGCGGAACACGTTGTAACGGCCGGGCATCGAAGTCTTCAGTCTGCGTGGGCTCTTCCAGAATAAAAGTCAGCGTCACCTCGAGATCTTCCTGAGAGGCTCGCCGGCCATTGACCTGACGCGGCGCGTAAGACCACTGCCTGGCGGCGGCCACGACTGCGTCATTGAAACACTCGTGAGAGGTTTCACGAATACGCACATTGTCGGTTTCACCGTTGCGCGTCACGTCAAACACGACTGACACATATTGCGGCGGCGCGTCCGGCCCCAGCACTTGCTGACAGGAAACAGGATATGCCGGCGGCGAGCGATGCCTTGGCGTTGCAGGTATTTCCTCTTGCGCGTGCGCCGCGAGCACCCAAAAAGAAAGAAATATTGTAAATAACAACCGCATGCCCACCCCTAGCCTGTACCCGGCGAAAAGCTTATGGGCGGACAGTAAAAAGCGCAACCAGCTAAGACTAACTGTCTATTTTAAGGGCTTTAATAAAGGCCTCTTGAGGGATTTCGACGCGGCCGAACTGGCGCATCTTTTTCTTTCCCTCTTTTTGTTTGTCCAGGAGCTTGCGCTTGCGTGAGGCGTCGCCGCCATAACATTTCGCGGTGACGTCTTTACGCAGCGCCGATAGCGTTTCGCGCGCAATCACGCGCCCGCCGATCGCCGCCTGAATAGGAATCTTGAACTGGTGGCGGGGAATGAGATCTTTCAGTTTCTCGCACATGCCGCGGCCGCGATAGTCGGCCTTGTCGCGGTGAACGATCATGGAAAGCGCATCCACCGGTTCGTCATTCACCAGCACCTGCATTTTCACGAGATCGCCGGCGCGATGATCCGTAATCTGATAATCGAAGCTCGCATAGCCTTTCGACACCGATTTCAACCGGTCATAAAAATCGAACACCACCTCGTTCAGCGGCAATTCATAGACCACCATGGCGCGCGAACCCGCATAGGTGAGGTCCTGCTGAATGCCGCGGCGCTCTTCGCACAGTTTCAAAATGCCGCCGAGATATTCGTCGGGCGCCATAATGGTCGCCTTGATCCACGGCTCTTCGATATGGTCGATCCGCACCGGGTCCGGCATGTCGGCGGGGTTGTGAAGCTCTGTCACGCTCCCGTCGGTCATGTGAATGTCATAGACGACGCTCGGCGCCGTGGTGATGAGGTCGAGATTGAACTCACGCTCCAGGCGCTCGCGGATAATCTCCAGGTGAAGGAGCCCGAGAAAACCGCAGCGGAAGCCGAAGCCGAGCGCCGCCGACGTTTCCATTTCAAACTCGAAGCTGGCGTCATTGAGCCTGAGCTTGCCCATGGCCTCGCGCAAATCCTCGAAGTCGTTCGCGTCGACCGGGAAGATGCCGCAGAAAACAACGGGTACGGAGGGTTTAAAGCCAGACAAAGGCTTGTCGCAGGGACGGCGGTCATCGGTGATGGTGTCGCCGACGGAAGTGTCGGCGACTTCCTTGATCTGCGCCGTCAGATAGCCGATCTCCCCCGGACCAAGCTCATCCACCGGGGTTTTCTTCGGCGTCGACACACCCACCTGATCGACCAGATAGACCGCCTTGGCGCCCATCATGCGGATGCGCATGCCTTTTTTCATGACGCCGTCAATGATGCGCACCAGCACCACGACGCCGAGATAGGGGTCGTACCATGAGTCAACGAGGAGCGCTTTCAACGGCGCGTCACGGTCGCCCTTGGGCGCCGGCAATTTGGTGACAATGGCTTCCAGCACCTCCGGCACGCCCTGGCCGGTCTTGGCGGAAATTTCCAGCGCGTCCGACGCGTCGATGCCGATGACGTCTTCGATCTGCGCCTTCACCCGGTCAGGATCAGCGGCGGGCAGATCGACCTTGTTGAG
>JAUIEG010000530.1 GCA_030428745.1 Alphaproteobacteria bacterium | reverse complement strand
GCCCCCAGGATGTGGGCGTCGCGCTAAACGTCTTTTCCGGCGCCGATCTGATCGCGCAAGGAACGCGCAACGTGAACGCGCTCGAAAACTTCGCGCCGAACCTTGAGATCGAAAGCCAGTTCGGCTCGGGCCAGCCGAGCTTTTCCATCCGCGGCGTCGGCTTCCGCGATTACGCCACCAACAACGCGCCCACCGTCGGCGTCTATGTAGACGATGTCGCTTACCCGATTCCGGTGATGACACAGGGCGTTCTTTTTGATGTTGAGCGCGTGGAAGTTCTGCGCGGCCCCCAGGGCACACTTTACGGGCGCAACACTACCGGCGGCGCCATCAAGATCATCAGCGCCAGACCGACGGATGAATTCTCCGCAGGCGCCGTGATCGAGGGCGGACGGTTCGGCCGCGTCGACGCTGAGGCTTTCGTCTCCGGCCCTGTCGCGGAAAATATCCGTATACGCCTTTCCGGCGCCACGGCCCATGGCGGCGCCTGGCAGACAAACCGCGAAACCGGCGAAAAGCTCGGCGATGCGGAGCAATATGCGCTGCGCGGTCTTGTGGCGGTCGATCTCGCGCCGGATGTGGAAGCGATCTTCAATCTGCACGGCTTTATCGACCAGTCTGACGGGCTCGGCCTGCAACTCTTCAATGATTCCGCATTCGGCCCCCTCGCCCATGCGCGGCGCGAGACAAGCTGGGGCTCCTCCCCGGAATTCTCGGCGCTGACGGGCATCTCGCAAACGCAGGCGCCGTTCCGCGACAATGAAGGCTGGGGAACGAGCCTGACGGTCAATGCCGGTCTTGGCGGCGCGACCCTCACCTATACCGGCGCCTATGAAGTGTTGAACCGGAAAGAATTTAACGACTACGATGCGCTTGTCCTCGGCGGCGCCGGCGTCTTTTTCCAGTCGAGCGCCGATGTGATGTCGCACGAGCTGCGTCTTTCGGGTGAAACGGCGAGGCTCAACTGGGTCAGCGGGGTTTACTATTCTGAAGAAGACCTCGGCGAGCTTTACCAGTCCGACTTCGCGGCGAGCTTCGGTCCCGGCTTTGCGGTGACGACGCCGTACAATCAGAATGTCCGCACCATGGCCGCCTATCTTCACGGCGAATATGAAGTCTCGCCGCTCCTGTCGATCATCGCAGGACTGCGCTACGAAGACGAAGCTAGAAAACTTCGCGACCTCGGCACGTTCGCAATCGCTACTGGACCGGTGAACTTCGCCAATGGAACGGCCGATTTCACGCTGGAAAACCGCGATCTCAATTCCGACAATCTTTCCGGTAAAATCGGCGTTGAGCTGACGCCCGCCGACGACGTGCTGCTTTTTGCGCATGTCAGCCGCGGCGTGAAATCCGGCGGCTTCACCGCTTATAACACGCTAAACCCCAATGCGCTGACGCCATTCCAGCCGGAAAAGCTGAACGCCTTTGAAGCCGGGTTCAAAACCACTTTCGGCGATGCCATTCAGCTGAATGGCGCAGCGTTCTATTACGATTACAAAGATCAACAGGTGCAGTCGGCGATCTATGACGCCGGCACCGGCGCCGTGGTCGGCCGCATCGTCAACGCCGACAGCGAAATCTACGGCGCCGAGCTTGAAGCGGTGCTGACGCCTGCGCCATGGCTCACCGTCAGCCAGAGCTTCGGTTACAAGACCGGCGAGTTCACGGAATTCATGGATCTCGATATCGCCGCTTCGACACTTGCGGGCATGGAAGTGCTGACCGACCGCTCAGGCCAGGATCTCGGTTTTCCCAATATCAGCTATCAGGGCTTTATCGAAGCCGAAACGCCGATCGCCGACGGCTGGTCAGCGCGCGCGCGGTTTGATTATTCCTATCGCGATACCCTCGCCCTGCCGCTGCTCGGCGCCGCCTACGCGGTTGGCGATTACTGGCTCGCCAATGCGCAACTGGCGTTCGGTCCTGATGACGGCCGCTGGGAGCTGGCGCTCTGGGGCCGCAACATTTTCAACGCTGATTATGATGAAACCCGAAACTTCTTCATCACCGGCGGCGCAGCGGACATCGCCGCCCCCGGCGCGCCCGCGACCTATGGCGCACGGGTGAGCGTGAGATATTAGAACGGGACGTTATCCCGGATGCGCTGCAATATGAAATATTGCGGCGCGTCCGGGATGACTCCTAATCCAGATAGCCCGGCAATCTCGGCAGCGCTTCATAATCCGCCATCACATGCTGGATGACGACGCGCGCGCCGGTCTCTTCCGCGATTTCTTCAAACCGGTCCATGGACGCCAGCGTGTCCTCTACGCTGGTGTTGAATTTCGGCACATAGCGGTTTTCGCGCGACTCTTGCAGATGATACATATCGCCTGAGAGCAACACGGGCCCTTCATTTTCCAACTGCAACAATAAGGAAGTATGCCCCGGCGTGTGCCCGGGCATGGCGAGGATCTTCACGGTTCCGTCGCCGAAAACGTCATAGTCGCCGTCAAACTCGATGGTCTCCGCCTCTTCCAGCGCGCTATATAACGGAAACACCTGTTCATCAGCCCGCGCCTCATCGCGGAACATATGCGCGCGCTCATCCTTGTCGATGAGCAGTGTTGCGCCGGCAAAACGGCCCGCGTCGCCGATATGATCGAAATGGGAGTGAGACGGCGTGAAGTAATCAACGTCATCCACCGTCAATCCGATTTCCGCGAGCTGGCCTTCAATCGTTTTCGGCATGCTCATGGCGAAGGGGCCAGACTCGACGCCATCCTCTCCGGCCTCATGAATCGCCGCCGGGATGCCCGCGTCCCAGAGCAAGTCGCCTTTCGGATGACGAAC
>JAUIEG010000529.1 GCA_030428745.1 Alphaproteobacteria bacterium | reverse complement strand
GCCATCATTAATTACATTATGGTCAAATGAAGCGGGGCGCGCTTCCGTTGAAAAGGCAAAGAAGGATTATGACGTTGACGACACAGTATTTCCGAAAGTCAAAACTCCGCCGTGCAGGCATTCTCGCTGCCGGCGTCGCCGCAACAGCCCTGACCGCCGCCAGTCTGGGCTTCTCCAATGCCGGCGCTCAGGCGCCGCGCTTGATGGCCCCGCCGCTCGCGGCTGACGGCACGCTCTCTTTCGCCGATCTTGTGGAGCGGGTGAGCCCGTCCGTGGTGAGCGTTCTGGTGGAGCGTGAAGTGGATATGCGCCGAAACCTGCCCGGCGGCCTTGAAGAATTTTACAATTTCCGTTTCGGCACGCCTGACGATAACGGCGCGCCAGGTAGGCCAGACGATTTTGACGGCGGCGTACGCCGCATGGAGGCGCAAGGGTCAGGCTTTTTCATCGACACTGAAGGCCATGTGGTCACCAACAACCATGTCGTTGAAGACGCTGACAAGGTTCAGGTGCGTCTCGCCAATGGCGATGAGGTGGACGCCGAAGTCGTCGGCGCCGATCCGCTTACTGATCTCGCCGTACTCAAAATCAAACCGCAGCCGAACCAGGCCTATGTGGAATTTTCGGACGATGTGAATCTGCGCGTCGGCGACTGGGTCGTCGCGGTGGGCAATCCCTTCGGTCTTGGCGGCACCGTAACAAGCGGCATTGTCTCCGCTATTGGCGGCCAGAACCGCGAGAACCAGTATCTCGATTTCATTCAGATCGACGCGCCGATCAATCGCGGTAATTCCGGCGGGCCGACCTTTGACCTCAAAGGCCGCGTCGTCGGCGTCAATACGGCGATCTTTTCACCCAATGGCGGCAGCGTCGGCATCGGCTTCGCCATCCCGGCGCGCGTCGCCAAGGAAACCGTGGCGCAGCTGATCGCCAACGGGTCGGTTACGCGCGGCTGGCTCGGCATCCAGCTACAGGAAGTCACGACGGAACTCGCGGCCGCCATCGGCCTCGACAAAAAAGGCGGCGTTCTTGTCGCCGATGTCATTGACGGCACGCCCGCGCAAAAGGCCGGGTTGGAAGACGGCGATGTCATTCTTGGAATCGCCAAAGCCGATGTGGCGAGTGTGAATGAGCTTTCGCGTCGCGTCGCCTCCTATGCGCCGGGTGAGAAAGTCGATCTCAAAGTCCAGCGCAACGGCAAGATTCGCAATATCAAGGTGACGCTTGGCCAGCGTGACGCTGACAGTGAAGTGGCCTCCAACGACGTTCCGTCCAATGACAATGACAGTCTTGCGGCGGATGTCGGCGTGCGCATCGCCGAGCTGAACGACATTTTGCGTCAGCAGTTCCGCGTGCCGGATGATGTGGACGGGGTGGTTGTCACGGCCGTTCGCCCCGGCAGCCCGGCGGAAGAGGCCGGCCTTCAGCCCGGCGTGGTCATCCTGCAGCTCGACGGAGAGGCGGTGTCTTCCGGAGATGATCTGCGCTCGAAGATTTCGAACGCCAAGAAAGCCGGCAAGGACGCGGTGCTCTTGCGTATGCAACTCGGGACCAACCGCCAGTTCGGCGCGCTCTCGCTCGACGACTAGCGGCGGGCAGACAAGTTCCGGCGGCGCTCCGCGGTTCGGCGGCGCCGCCGTTTTGTATCAAGTGAAATCAGGCTAAGGTGGCCCCATGCGAATTCTACTGGTTGAAGACGATGCGGAGGCGGCGGCCTATGTCGCCAAGGGTCTGCGCGAAGCAGGGCATGTGGTCGACCACGCCCTTGATGGCGAGAGCGGTCTTAATATGGCGACATCCGGTGGTTACGACGCTTATGTGATCGACCGTATGCTGCCGAAAATGGACGGACTTTCGCTTTTATCGAACCGGCGCGGCGAGGGCGATGAAACCCCCGCGCTGTTTCTGTCCGCGCTCGGCGAAGTTGATGACCGCGTCTCCGGCCTCAAAGCCGGCGGCGACGACTATCTTGTGAAGCCTTATGCGTTTTCTGAGCTGCTTGCGCGCATAGAGGCGCTCGGCCGGCGGCGGACATCAGGCCCCTCGGAAGTGACGACGCGCTTCAAGGTCGGCGACCTTGAGCTCGACGTTCTGACGCGTACGGTGCGCCGGGCCGAGCGCAAGATCGATCTGCAGCCGCGCGAATTCCGCCTGCTGGAATATCTCATGCGCCATGCGGGCCAGGTTGTGACGCGCACGATGCTTCTTGAAAATGTCTGGGAGTATCATTTCGATCCGCAGACCAATGTTATCGACGTTCATATCTCGCGTTTGCGCGCGAAAATCGATAAGGACTTCGACAAACCGCTCCTGAAGACGATCCGCGGCGCGGGATACAGATTGTCGGATACAGACTAGGACCTTCATGCTCCGCATTCTCCGCACGACATCGTTTCGCTTTACGCTGATCTATGTCGTGCTATTTGCGGGCGCGGTGGCGCTGCTGGGCGCCTATCTTTACAACGCCACGTTCGGCGAGGCGGCGAAACAGACTGACGATGTGATCGACAGCGAGATCAGCGTCCTTGCTGATCTTTTCTCAACCAGCGGCTCGGGGATGCTCACCCGCGTCATCCGCCAGCGCACGGCCTGGTCCGACGATGCGATCTATATGCTCATTGGCGCGCCCTCGGGGGCCGTGCTGGCGGGCAATCTCACGGCGCTGCCGCCCGAAGCCCTCACCGCTGAGGGCGACTTTTTCAACTTCAAATTTGAAAAGCCCCTTGTCGACGCGGCGGGCCGGGAAATCGGCATCCAGCAGCGCGAAGCGCGCGGCAAGATGATGCGTTTTCGCGC
>JAUIEG010000528.1 GCA_030428745.1 Alphaproteobacteria bacterium | reverse complement strand
CAGTTCAATGTGGGTTTTTCCGGCGGTGAGAAGAAGCGCATGGAAATGCTGCAAATGGCGATGTTCGAGCCGCATTTCGCCATCATGGATGAAACCGATTCCGGGCTCGATATCGACGCGCTGAAAATGGTCGGTGAGGTTGTGAACGCGCTGCGCGGGCCGGATCGGGGCTTCCTTGTCATCACCCACTATCAGCGGCTGCTTGACTACATCAAGCCGGACGCGGTGCATGTGCTGGCGGATGGGCGGATCGTAAAGTCCGGCGGGCCGGAGCTTGCGGTCGAGCTTGAAAAGTCCGGCTACGATCAGTTTATCGAGGCGGCGTAGGAATCATGACGGCTCTTGCCAATCCATCCCCTTTTGAAGCGGCGTTTGAGGCCGACTTCACTGCGCGGTCCGCGACGAGCGAGGCGCAGGCGGCGGCGTTTGATCGTTTTGCAAAAATGGGTCTGCCCAACCGCCGTATCGAAGGGTGGAAATGGTCGGACATGAATGCGGCGCTGCGCAGCGTCGAGCCGGGCGCGGCGGCGGAGGCCGATGTTAAGCCGTCCCCCTTTGCTGAGTTGGGGGCGCTTGAATTCCGGATTGTCAATGGCCGAATAGAATTGCCCGATGAGCCTGTTTCCGAAGGCTTGCGCTACGGCGTGGTCAATCCGGTCGCGACCATTCCTGAGTTGGAAAATCACCCTGTGGCGTCGCTCAATGTTGCGCTGGCGCGTAAGGCGCTCGGCTTTGAAGTGTCGGACGATGTGGCCTTCGACCGGCCGGTGTTGATCCGCCATATCAATACCGGGAACGGCTTTTCCTTTGCACAGACGATGATGCGCATTTCGCCGGGCGCGCGATTGCGGCTCATCGAAACTTATGAGGGCGCGGGCGCAGGTTTTTATTCCCATCTCTGCCATATGGTTGTGCGCGATGGCGCAGAATTGCGCCGCGCCGTTTGGCAGGACGTTGGTGAAAACCGCATTGTGAACGGCATTTGCGCTGCGAAGATCGATGAAAAGGCTGATTTTCAAAATACGGGGCTCTCTACGGGGTCGCGCCTGTCGCGTCATGAATGTCATGTCCATTTCTGGGGCCCTGGGTCTTCCGCCTCGATCAACAGCGCCGCTCTTGTCTCGGGCGAACGGCATTCGGACTTTACGACGGAAACGCGGTTTCTCGCGAAGGATTGCGTCGCAAGTCAGGTCCATAAGGGCGTCGCCAAGGATCGCGGACGCAATGTCTTTCAGGGCAAGTTTCATGTGTTGCGTGAGGCGCAGAAGACTGACGCCAAAATGGCGGCGAACGCGCTGCTCCTTTCCGACGGCGCTGAAGCGAACCACAAGCCTGAATTAGAGATTTACGCCGACGATGTTGAATGCGCCCATGGCTCGACGGTTGGCGCGCTTGATGATGATGCGCTTTTCTATCTGCGCCAGCGCGGGCTTGATGAGGCGTCAGCGAAGGCGCTCTTGGTCGAAGCCTTTGTTGGCGAAGTGGTTGAGAAGTTTGAGGATGATGCGTTGCGCGAGATTTTCGCGGCGCGTGTGAAGGAATGGTTGGAGCAGCAATGAGTGACGGCGCCCCGATAACGCCGCTGGATGTTGAAGCGTTGCGCAAGGAGTTCCCGATCCTTGCGCGCGACGCCTATGGCAAGCGGCTTGTCTATCTCGACAGTGCGGCCTCGGCGCAGAAACCGCGCGCCGTGATAGACGCCATGACGCATTCCATGGAACATTCCTATGCGAATGTGCATCGCGGCCTGCATTTGTTGTCGAATGAAACGACGGCGGCCTATGAAGAGGCGCGCAAAACGGTTGCGACGTTCCTCAACGCGAAGTCGCCGGACGAGATCATTTTCACCTCAGGCGGCACGGACGCCTTCAATCTCGTCTCCTACGCGATGGGCGTTGGTGACATAGGCGAGGGCGACGAGATCATCCTTTCCGTCGCGGAGCATCATTCCAACATCGTGCCGTGGCATCTCCTGCGCGAGCGCAAAGGCGCGGTTCTGAAATGGCTCGATGTTTCCGATGATGGCGAGGTCGACCTTGACGCCTATCGCACGCTATTCACGGACAAAACCAAGTTCGTCGCCATATCCCATATGTCTAATGTGCTTGGCGCGACCACGCCGGCGAAAGAGCTGGCGAAGATTGCTCACGAACATGGGGCCAAAATCCTGTTCGACGGCTGCCAGGCGGGCGTCCATGGCGCCGTCGATGTGCAGGATCTCGATTGCGACTTCTATGTGCTGACCGGTCACAAGCTTTACGGGCCGTCGGGTATAGGCGTTCTTTACGGCAAGATGGACGCCTTGAAAGCTCTGCCGCCCTTCAAGGGCGGCGGTGAGATGATCGACATGGTGACGCAAGAGACGGTCACTTATAACGATCCGCCGCACCGGTTTGAGGCGGGCACGCCGCCGATCCTCGAAGCTATCGGTCTTGGCGCGTCGTTGAACTGGATGCGTGAGAAGGGCGTCGAGGCCATCGCCGCTCATGAAGCGCGCCTGAAGACCCACGTCCTTGAAGAACTCGCGAAACTGAATTTTGTGCGTGTTTACGGCCGCGCTGAAAACAAGGCGCCGATCATCGCTTTTACGGTGGAGGGCGCTCACCCGCACGACATCTCGGCGATCCTTGATCGCACTGGCGTTGCTGTGCGCGCGGGCCACCATTGCGCACAGCCTTTGATGAAACGCCTCGGCGTGTCGGCGTCGGCGCGGGCGAGTTTCGCCGCCTACAACACCCATGAAGATGTGGAGGCCCTGATTGCCGGTCTTCACAAAACACACCAGATGCTGGGCTGAGAG
>JAUIEG010000527.1 GCA_030428745.1 Alphaproteobacteria bacterium | reverse complement strand
CCTCGCAGTCGGCTTATTATGGGGTGTGATCGCGCGCAAAACCGATGTCGTGATATTCTTTTTGCTATGCGTGCTGGCCGCCGGAATATTCGGCGCTATCACTGCAAAGCCGACAATCCTGTTCATTCAGGCCGCGCCTGCCGCCCTCGCTCTCCTACTCACAGCGGTCGCTGGACGACGCTAGCACAAAAACATCGTAAACAATTCATTGAGACTTTTGATCGGACTGCTCAGCAAACGATCAAATGAAATTAAAAATACTATCCTACTTGTCACCCAACCCACGCATTGGAAGTGACATGCAAACCCTGATTGAACGACATTTCGCCGCCTTTGGATTCATCATCGGCGCCGGCGCTTCGGCGATTGTGCTCAATTTCCCGTGGTTCGCCTTCCTGTCGACCATTCTCATCTGGACGGCATTGCGGGCGCCGAAAGATTTCGGCTTTGGCCATTTAGTGAATATCCGTTCGGCGCCGACGATTTCAGACGCCGCTTATGAAGGGCTGTGGGCCGCAGTCGCAATTGTGTTCGGCGTAACGATATTGTTTGAGGGCGTGACGGCAGCCGTTTGGGCGTAAGGTTAGCTGAAGCGCCGGTACGACACCTCTCCAGATCCGATCACACGCTCGGCCTTGCCATTGACGATATTGTCAAAGCGCACCCATTCGGCGGATTGCTCATCTCCGTCAAAACGCCAGTCGCCATTATCAGCGCGAACCAGCATGAATCCCCAATTGGCGCTCTTCGCACTCAGCCTGTCGCCGCGCGCATAGACGCGCGTAGGCAGCGCCCACCGGTCATCGCTGTCATAAAGACCTTCAAGCGCTTTTAACTCTTCCACGACGGGCAGATAGCCTGTTGACGGGTCTGCAAGATACTCAACATTTCCCGACCAGACGCGCGCCACCGCATCGTCTTTCATTTCGAAGTCGAGACCTGTGATTTCAAACGCCTTATCCGCACACGCGAAATAATTGTCGCCGACATGCTGCATGATGGCGACGCTGCCGTCACGCCTTACCGAAACACCGCCGTCAGTTGCTACAATTTCAAAACTGTCGCCGCTTTCCGCCGTGTACAGACCAGTGAACTGCTCAGGATTTTCAACGACCGGCTTCGTCGGCTTTGGCGCCGGGGCCGACGCTCCTTCCTGCGCGGCGCGCAAAAGCTCGCACCCAAACAGGCTGACATCGCGCGGCCGGTAATTGTGGGCGTAATGGATATTGGACGAGGCAAAACAGGCGACGCCCGCCGCCGGGTCCACATGGAGCGAAGAAGAAAACGACACCATCCCGCCGGTGTGATGCAGATAGGTCCGGTCATTCGCGCTGATATGCGCTATCCCGTTTCCATAGTGCGCATCTTCAGACCAGCCGGGCGCCGCGGCGGGATCCGCCATAAACCGCGCCGCCGTCTCGTCCGAAAAGACGGCCCCGCCCTTACCGCCTGCGAGATCAATCAGGAAACGCAGGAAAATCGCCATATCACCCGCCGTAGCGGCGACAGAGCCGGACGCGCCGTCGTAATCAACCCATGGCGCCGCCGTGATCGGGCCCGGGCGCATATGCGGCCGGTCGAATAGCGCCGGTTCGTAGCCTTGCGCGTAACGCTGTCGATCTACCTTTCGCAGTGCGCCGACGGATTGATCCATGCCGAGCGGTCGCAAGACCCGCGCCTCCAGCGCCTCAGGAAAGAGGCGGCCGTCAACGCGTTCAATGATTTTTCCGGCGATCTTGTAGCCTGTGTTGCTATAGGCCCAATAAGTTCCTGGCTTACTGCCGGTCCATAACCCTCCGTCCATGAACAACGGCGCGCCATTCGGCAAACCGGACGTATGATTCAAAAGATGCTGAAGCGTGATCGCCTCCCCTCCGCGCACGGAAAGTTCCGGCATCAGCTCCGTCAGCCGCGCATCGGGAGAAAGCTTGCCTTCATCAACAAGCGACCACGCCGCAAGCGACGTCATCATCTTCGTAATGGAGCCGACCTGGAAGAGATGGTCCGGGCCCACCGGAATTTTCTTATCCACATCAGCGAGACCGGAAGTTGCAAAGCCCGCAAACCCGTTGCTGTCGACCATGCAGGCGGTCATGCCGGGCAGGCCCCAATCGGCGCAATGCTGGTCCATATAGTCTTCAAATCTGGACAGCGCTTTCGCCTGTGCAGCGCCGCCGCCGGATTTGCGCGTTTTCGCCTGCGCGGACGTGACAAGGCCCGCCGCCGTTACGCCGCCCATAAACGCTCTTCGATTTACCTGCATGATCGCCCCTCCAAACATCCGTGATGTTCAGGGAAGCATTTTTTGCGTCTCAATCAAAGCGGCTTCTGTCTTTGGGTACCGATATTCAAGGCAAAAGCTCAGAAACAAGCTCACATGATGCCGACGATTTCCGACGCCGCCTATGAAGGGCTCTGGTTCGCGTTCGTCTTTGGTGTAACGATCCTGTTTGAACAGCATGACCGCCACCACTTGGACGTAGCAAATCTATTTTTTGCGTTTATCCATTTCAACACGCAACATTTCGTCAAGAGCCGTACCATTTGTATTCAGGAATTTTTTCGAACTCGCGCACTTCGGCTTGACTTTTAAGCCAGTCTCTAAGCGAAATATCGCTGTCCAACATCGATCTCAGTAATGTCATTGTACCGAAAGAAATAGTGTATTCTTCTTCATTGGAACGCAGTTTAAATTTCCTGACTTCTTCTCCGATTTCCGATGCGAATAAATTCATAAAATCGTGCATCTGCTCCGACACATTTGGGTATAAGTCGAGCCATATTGGAGAAATAACCTTTGCAAC
>JAUIEG010000526.1 GCA_030428745.1 Alphaproteobacteria bacterium | reverse complement strand
CTGGCGCCCGGCGGCGCGGTTTCGATGACAGGATCAGGATCGGCGGGCGCAGGATTTTGCGCCAGGCCCGGCGTTGCCGCGAGCAGCATCGCTGCCCAAAGGACAGACAAAAAAATCCGGTAAAGTTTCGCCATGTCGTAACCTACAGAAGAATGATTGCTCTAATGGGGCTTAGTTACAACATGCTTTTGCCTCATTGTATAACCACTCAAAATTTGACCAGTAGCTCTTCTTTGCCCCGGGGCGATTTCGATGTTCTTCAATCCAAGGCGATAATACCTCGTAGCAATGTATTATGCTTGGGCCCCAATTTGATGCAATCAATTGTGGGGTTGCTATGCCCTCTTTTACAAGCGCTCCGACAACGTCGTAATTTGCGGTTACTCGTGACGCGTGTTCCTTTTCGAGGTCACTCCAATCCTGCATCGATTTTTTCGAAAGTTCGGCTCGAACTTTTTGGCGGGATTCTCGCACTTCTTCATTCTGTAAAAACTCCACTAGCGCAATGCTGCTTTCTGCGTGAGAAATTTCGCGCATAGCGCTCAATTGACCGGACATAAGCTTCAGCTGCCTATAGTAAATAAATACCGTGATAATCGCCGCAATAAAAACGGCGAATTCAAGAGCTAATTCGATCTGTTCTATCTTCACGCTTTCCCCTCTATTTATACGACTCCATCAGAATATCATATTCTCTTGAGGGTGAAGAGCGCAGTATGAGTGATGAGCCTAGCCTCGCGCGAGCGCGTCGTCGATCAACTTCGCTGTAGCGCCGGCGCCGAAGATTTTGGTGAACGCGCCCATGCGCGGTCCTGCTTCCTGGCCGAAAACAACCTCGTACAGTCCCTTGAACCAGTCGCGGATGTTCTCAAAGTCCTGGGCCTTGCCGGCGTCGAAAACAGCGGTCTGGTAGTCGTCTTCGGCGCCGCCTTCGCCGATCTCCTTCAGGCGCGCGGAGAGCATTTCCAGCGCTGCTTTCTCTTTTTGCGTCGGCGCGCGGAATTTCTTGGTCGGCTCGATAAAGCGCTCGAAATAACGCCGGGCGTAACCGATCATGGCGTCCGCCGCCGCGAATTCCTCTTCCGAGGCGCCCGGACGGTATTTACGGATGAAGCCGCGCAAGACTTCAGCATCGGCGCCGCCGGCGGCGCTGACAAGGTTCAAGATCATGGCGAAGTTCACCGGCGGCAGGACGGCCGGCGGTTTTCCTTCGTGAATATGCCAGACCGGATTGTCGAGCGCCTTGCCGCCGTCCTGGCCGGCATATTTTTCAAGATGCGCCCAATATTCGTCGGCGGTTTTGGGGATGATGTCGAAATAAAGCTTCTTCGCCGATTTCGGATTCTGGAACATGTAAAGCGACAGGCTTTCCGGCGAGGCGTAGGTGAGCCACTCGTCGATGGTGATGCCGTTGCCTTTGGTTTTGGAAATCTTTTTACCCTGTTCATCGACAAAGAGCTGATAGTTGAAGCCCGCGGGCGGTTCCGCGCCGAGTGCTTTTACGATGCGGTTCGACAGGCGCACGGATTCCGTAAGGTCTTCGCCTGACATTTCATAATCGACGCCGAGCGCGTGCCAGCGTCCGGCCCAGTCGACTTTCCATTGCAGCTTCGTTGCGCCGCCAGCGACGCTCATACGGATTTTTTCGCCGTCCTCGTCTTCGAAAACGACTTCACCTTTTTTTGCGTCGATCTCGAGCATGGGCACGTAAAGAACCCGCCCCGTCTTTGGCGAGATCGGCAGGATCGGCGAATAACTTGCGCGCCGCTCCTCGCCAAGCGTCGGCAGGATGATCTCCATCACCTGATCGTAGCGCTCAAGAACGCGGATCAACGTGTCGTCGAACATGCCGCTGCGATAGCAGTCGGTGGAGGACATGAACTCATACTCAAAGCCGAACTGGTCGAGAAAGGCGCGCAGCTTTGCATTATTGTGATGCGCGAAACTTTCATGCTCGCCCCAGGGGTCCGGCACGACGGTCAGCGGCTTTTGCAGATAACCGTTCAGCAATTCCTGGTTTGGGACCTGGGGCGGGACTTTGCGCATGCCGTCCATGTCGTCGGAAAAGGCGATAAGGCGCGTTTCCCGGCCGGTCAGCAATTCAAAGGCGCGGCGCACCATTGTCGTGCGCGCGACCTCGCCGAAGGTCCCGATATGCGGCGGGCCCGAGGGGCCGTAGCCGGTTTCGAACACAACCGGACCATCTTTCTTCAGCTTGTCGAGACGTTTGATCAGGTTGCGGGCTTCCTGAAACGGCCAGCTTTTGGCCGCAGCGGCGTCTTCGGGTGTGAAAGTCTTGATCACGGTTTCGATCTCTGGGGCGGTCATGGTTTTGCTTTCGGCGTTATAAGGAGGGGCGGAGGTTTAACGCGGCGGGCTTCTAGGTCAATGACCGCTTATCCTCGCGGTTGCCGTTTCTGCTGCCCGCCGCTAGGGTCCGGCCAACTCTCAGACAGCCATCTTTAAAGGAGCCCATTCATGGCCGGAAGTCTCGTCAGCCTCACACCGCAGGAAGCGGTGATCTATCTGATGGTCATGACCTCGGCCTCCGACGGCGCCATCAAGGATGAGGAGCTTCGGACCATTGGCCGTGTGGTGCGGTCCTTTCCGCTGTTTTCCGCCGCAGACGAGGCGGGGCTGGTGGAAATGGCCGAAGCCTGCGGCGCGCTGATGTCGTCTGAAGGCGGGCTGCACAAGGTGCTGGAATCGGCGGCGAAAGCGCTGCCGGACCATCTGGGTGAAACCGCCTACGCCGCCGTCGTTGATGTCGTGACCGCAGATGAAACGCTCGATGTGACGGAAATCCG
>JAUIEG010000525.1 GCA_030428745.1 Alphaproteobacteria bacterium | reverse complement strand
CGGAATGATCGCGGCGTCAGGACGAAACTCTTTGATGCGCTCCACCGCCTTCCGCCAGCTTAAGGGATTGATGCTGTCGATGCAGAAATCGGCGCTTGCCGGAATGGCGCTTTCATCGCGGTCGTTTTCGCCCGGAAACAGCCATGACGGATATTG
Source organism: Alphaproteobacteria bacterium (assembly GCA_030428745.1). Taxonomy (GTDB): domain Bacteria; phylum Pseudomonadota; class Alphaproteobacteria; order Caulobacterales; family Parvularculaceae; genus Hyphococcus. The sequence goes on along the minus strand of JAUIEG010000525.1, from coordinate 2,651 downwards.
CCGCGAGAAGGAGAACCGGGCCACCTCGCCATAACAGGCAAGTTCATCCGCCAGCGCGCCGGTGTGCCGGGCGACGCCGCTGCGAAAGGGCGGAAAGGGTCCGATCAGCGCGAATTTCATCGCCTATTGATGGAGCGTTTATGGTTTACGCGGGCTTAAAGTTTTCGCCTGCGCGCCGTCTCTCGCCGTAAATCCTTAAGGAATTTCGGCGATGGTCCGGGCCTATGGTCAAACTTGTCATCCAGATCCCCTGTCTTAACGAAGCGGAAACCATTGCCGCGACGGTCGCCGATTTGCCAAAAGCGATTGACGGCGTGAGTCAGATCGAAATTCTGATCATCGATGACGGGTCGACGGATGATACGGTGGCCGCCGCGCGGGCGGCGGGCGCGCATCATGTGATCTCCAATGGCGCCAATCGCGGGCTGGCGCAGAGTTTTCAACGCGGCCTCGACGCGGCCTTGCGGCTCGGCGCTGACATTATCGTCAATACGGATGGCGACAATCAGTATCACGGCGCCGACATCGCCGCGCTGGTGCGCCCGATTCTCGACAATAAGGCGGATATTGTCGTCGGCGACCGCCGGACGGAAACCATTGAGCATTTCTCGCCGCTGAAAAAACACCTGCAAAAAGCCGGCAGCGGTCTTGTGAGCGCATTAGCCAATGCCGACGTCGCTGACGCCGTAAGCGGCTTTCGCGCCTTTTCGCGTGACGCCGCCATGGGCGTCACTGTCCGGTCGAGCTTTTCCTACACGACGGAAACGCTCATCCAGGCCGGGCGCCGGCGCATGCGGATCGCATCGGTTCCGATCAGGACCAATAAGGTCGAGCGGCCGTCGCGCCTGTTTCGTTCGATCCCGCAATTTCTTGTCCGCACGGGCCGCACCATGCTGCGCGCTTATGCGATGTATGAACCATTGAAAATTTTTGCGCTGCTCGGCATCGCCCTGATGTTTATGGGCGCGGCGCCCGTGGTGCGGTTCGTCATTCATTATCTCGCCGGCGACGGCGAGGGCATGATCCAGTCGCTGATCATTGGCGGCGTCATCATGTTGATCGGGGCGATCTCGGCGATGTTTGCGCTGATCGCCGATCTTGTCGCCTATAACCGCCAGCTTCTGGAGCTCACTTTGGAGCGGGTGCGCAAGATCGAATATGAGCTCGACACGCAACGTCACGCTTCGAAAAAGCGTCTTCCCATTGAAAAACTTCGCGAAGAACTGAAAGCGATCCGGGCCAAGACCGGTTCCTGATCGGGTTTTCTTTCGGCGCAGGAAACGGGCGGGTTTCGCCGCGAATTCATGCTAGCGTCAGGCATGAACGCTTTTTCCTACACGCTTTTTGATACGGCGCTCGGGCGCTGCGGTATCGCCTGGGGGCCGAACGGTGTGCGTTCTGTGAGCTTCGCAGAGACCCGCGATGAGGCGACCATGAAGCATCTTCGCCGCCGTGCCCCCGACGCAGAGGAAACGCATACGCCGCCAGAGTCTATTGCGGCGGTGATCAGCGACATCAAGGCGCTTTTTGAAGGGGAGGCCCGCGATCTTTCTTACGCGTCGCTCGACATGGACGGTGTCGGTAATTTCGAGCGACAGGTTTACGAACTGGCGCTCAAGATCATGCCGGGCGAGGTGAAAACCTATGGCGATCTTGCAAAGGCGCTGGGCGATCTCGCGCACTCAAGACGGGTCGGCCAGGCGCTGGGGCGCAATCCCTTTCCCATTATCGTGCCGTGTCACCGGATTGTCGGCGCTTCGGGCGCCATGACGGGGTTTTCCGCGCCCGGCGGCGCGGAATTGAAACGCAAGCTTTTGAAAATCGAAGGCGCGCTAGGGCCGGACTTGTTTGACGTAGTTTGACTTAGCCCCACGGCCCCTTGCGCCGCCCTTCAAACGGCGAAGGGCCTTCTGGGTCGAGGCGCATGGACGGGTCACGCCCCGCCATCTGCATCAATCGGTCGATGCGGTTTTGCGTTCCGGGATGGGTGGAGAAAAGATTGTCGGCGCCGCGGCCTGAAAGCGGATTGATGATCATGAGCTGACCCGTTTCCGGGTGGCGTTCCGCCGTCGCATTCGGAATCTGCGCCGCGCCATTGGAGATTTTCGCAAGCGCCGAGGCGAGCCATTCCGGACGGCCGCAGATTTCCGCGCCCATGCGATCCGCTTCATATTCGCGGCCGCGGCTGATCGCCATCTGAACGAGCGCCGCCGCCATGGGCGCGAAAATCATGATGGCGATGGCGCCGATGATCCCGCCGCCATTATTGCGGTTGCCGCCGAAAAACAGGGCGAAATTGGCGAGCATGGTGATGGCGCCGGCGATCGTCGCCGTCACGGTCATGGTCAGCGTGTCGCGATTTTTCACATGGGCGAGTTCATGCGCCATGACGCCCGCGACTTCCTGTTCCGTCAGCATCGCCAACAGGCCCGTTGTTGCGGCGACAGCGGCGTTTTCAGGATTGCGGCCCGTGGCGAAGGCGTTGGGCTGCTGGTTTTCGATGATGTAGACTTTCGGTTGCGGCAGGTCCGCTCCGGCGGCGAGCTCGCGCACCGTTTGCGCATAGCGCCGCACCGCGCCGGAGCCGTGATTCTCGTCGACTTCCTGCGCCTTGTACATGCGCAGCACCATCTTGTCGGAATTCCAGTAGG
>JAUIEG010000001.1 GCA_030428745.1 Alphaproteobacteria bacterium | reverse complement strand
TCTTAAACCGCGCGCTCGGACCGGCCGTGAGGCTAGTCTTTGCGGGTGTAGCTCAGTTGGTTAGAGCGCCGGCCTGTCACGCCGGAGGTCGCGGGTTCAAGTCCCGTCACTCGCGCCAGATTTCTCAATAAAATTAGTGACATACCTGCGTCAAACTTCGGAGCGTGTGGTGACGTTGCATCTTGGTAAGCACCAGGTAAGCAGATCAGGTCCACTTCTCGCAACGTTGCGACTATATGCGCAAAGTCCGCGATCGTCATCGATAATGGTTTGGGGCGTTGTGCTACGCTCAAACGGCAACCGGCTCTGGCAGTCCGTCCGGTGCAGTGAAGCGGTAATGGCAGGAGGAGTTAAGCGACCCGGCACTGTTCAAACGCTGACAGGCTTGTTGTGCCGCACGGAGGCCAATGCGGCCTCACTGATTGCTTGGGCTTTAAGCCCGTCAATGTAACTGATGGTGGGCTCAGCCGAACCGTCGAGTATATCGGCGAAGTGCTCCATTTCATTGACATAGGCGTTTGCGTAACGCTCCAGGAAAAAATGCATAGGCGGATTGGTTTGACACCCGCCCCCGGTCCAACTTTCGACAGTTGTCTCCCGCATATTCTCCGCGGCCAGGCGCCCCTTGGAGCCAAAGGCTTCTATCCGCTGATCGTAACCGTAGCCTGAGCGCCTGGTATTGCTAATAAAGACGATGCGGCCCATTTCCGTTTTTAGAATTATCTTCGCGGTGTCGATATCGCCATGCTTGGCGATTTCCTTGTCGACGAGGCATTCGCCGGCCGCATAGACTTCAACAATATCTTCGCCAGTAATCCAGCGGGCCATGTCGAAGTCGTGAATAGTCATATCGCGAAAGAGGCCTCCGCTCACATCGATATAAGAGAGGGGCGGGGGCGCCGGATCATGACTAATGATGTGAACCGTCTCGAGGGCGCCGACCTCACCCGCGCGCAATCTCGTCCACAGGGCGCGGAAGTTGGGATCAAATCTGCGGTTGAAGCCAAGAAAGAAATTTGCATCTGCGAATGCTTCAGCGCAGCTGCTAACTTTTTCGATCGACAGATCAATCGGCTTTTCGCAAAACACCGACTTTCCCGCCTTGACGGCCTTGAGGGCGACCTCAAGATGAGTATCGGTCGAACTCGCCACGATAACGCCCTTCAGCGCGGGATCTGACAGCGCCGAATCAAGCGTTGCGGTTTCTGCGTCGTGAGCCGCCGCAAGTTTCCCCGCCGCTTCCGCCGACGGATCAATGACATAGGCAAGGCGCAACCGGGGGTTTAGGGCTGCATTTCGGGCGTGGATCGCGCCAATCCGGCCGGCGCCTACGATTGCAACTACATGCATGACGGGTGTTCCTGTTTGCGGAAATGAAATAAACGATTTATTCTAATATTGAAAAATATATTCCAACTCCGATCTCGCTGCAACGCATCCTGACGCTGAGGGCAAGAAAAATGACTCCGCCGAAAACGATTGAGGCGCTTCGCGCAAGCGTTCTTGAGAATTACGATTCTCTGAGCAAGAGACTTCAGCAAATTGCAAAGTACGTTCTGGACGAGCCAAACGATTTTGCCCTTGAAACGGTTGCGGTGCTCGCGGATCGATGCGGCGTGCAGCCTTCGGCGATCGTCCGGTTTGCGAAATCCTTCGGGTTCGATGGCGCCAGCCAAATGCAAAAGCTTTTTCGCGACGACCTGCTCGCCGGACAGTCGAGCCTTGGTTACGCGGAGCGCATCAGGCAGTTCAAAGATGAGGTCGGCAAGGCGAAAGTCACGGGGCCGATGCAAATTCTCTCTGAATTTGTAGATAGCAATATTCTTGCTCTTGGGCATTTGCGAGAGGACATTTCGGAGCGCGATTTGAACGAGGTGATCAAGTTCATATCCGACAGTGAAAACGTATATGTGGCTGGTTTTGGAAGAGCGTTTCCTATCGCGTCCTATTTCGCATATGCCTTGTCGCGGCTCAACAAGCGGACGTTCTTCATCGATGGCGTTGGCGCTTACTATCATTCCTACAATCGCTCCATGACGTCGCGTGATCTCATGATCGCCGTCAGCTTTCCCCCGTATTCGCCGGAAACCCTCGAAACGGTTGCCGGCGCCGCAGAAAAAAAATGCAAGATCGTGACAATCAGCGACAGCCGGGTGAACCCGCTTTCGACCCATGCTTCGGTGGCTCTGACCGTGAAAGATGGTGAAGTAAGGCAGTTCAGGTCGCTCAGCGTGTCCATGTGCCTCGCGCAGTCCATCGTCATCGGATACGCCTTTCAGAACCCCAAAGACATCGCGAGCGACTGACATTACTCACTGCGCAAGTAATGCATAAACTGCAATCGTTACTATGACGATGATTGCGGAGGCAGGTTTTGCGAAACGCCAAGGCGTCATATCGACATCGTTTGAATATACCGCCTCATAGACTTTTGTGACAGGCGAAAAACGGCTGACGACAGCGACAATAATGGCCGTCATGACGAAGACGAATGCGAGGAAATGCAGGAAATGGACGTCGTGTTGAAGATTGAAAGCAGACTTCAATATCGATTGGGTCTCGGGTCCGAAGGCGAAAACAAGAAGATAAAACAGAAACGGCCCGACAATTAGACCGGTTTTGGCGGCAAGAGGAGAGGCCCATTTGGTCATGTAGCCGGCGAGGATGACCGCCAGCATAGGGCCGAAAAAAGTCGCATTGATGGTCTGAAGATAGTTGTAGACGCTGCCGGTCGTATCAATCATGGGGGCAATCGTCATGGCGCCGAGCGCGAGAGCGATGCTGCATATGCGACCCGAAAGGACCAATTCCTTTTGCGACGGATTTTTTCGAATGACCGTTTCATAGACATTCTTGCTGAAGAGCGTGGCGGAGCTGTTCAGGACGCTGTTAAAGGTGCTGAGCACCGCGCCGACCATGACCGCCGCGAAAATGCCTTCCAATGGCGCAGGCAATACCGCTTTTACGAGTGTGGGGTAAGCAAGCATTGATTGATCCGGGCTCAGCTCGTTTTTGAACATGTAAAAGGCGATGATCCCCGGCAGCACGATAATGAGCGGACCGAGAATCTTGAACCCGGCTGCAATCAGGACGCCTTTCTGCCCTTCTTTTAAATTCTTTGCGCCGAGCGCACGCTGCATGATGGATTGGTTGGCGCACCAAAAGAAAATCTGGTTTACGACCATGCCGGTGAACAAAACGCTGAATGGAAGAAATGAACCGGGTTCGTCGCCTGTAATGTCGAATTTAGGGGTTTCTTGCTGATAGAGGCGGCTCGCGCCTTCAATGACGTTTCCTTCACCGATCGCCATCAGGCCAAGCGCTGGTATCAGCAAGCCAAGCATGAGGAAGCCAATGCCATTGATCGTGTCGGAAAGCGCGACCGCGCGCAGTCCGCCGAAGATTGCGTATAGTGAGCCGATCGTACCGACGATCCAGATAATGAGCCACCGGGCCGCGCCGTCACTAATGCCGAGATTTCCAGAGACGTTGAAAAGCGCTTCCAATCCCGACGCCCCAAATAACAAGACGACCGGAAGGATTGCGATCACGTAGGAAAAGAGAAAGAGCAGTGTCGCGATGGTTGCTGTCGTCGTATCGTAGCGTTCAGCCAGAAACTGCGGAATTGTTGTCAGTCCGCGCTTTAGGTAGCGCGGAAGAAAATACAGCGCCGTCAATACCATAGCGAGCGCGGCGGTTGTTTCCCACGCCATTACGGCGACTGTATGGGTAAAGGCGTCGCCATTAAGACCGATAAGGTGTTCCGTAGACAGATTGGTGAGGATAAGCGAGCCGGCAATCACCCATGCCGTAAGCTGCCGGCCGCCCAGAAAATATTCGTCTGACCCCGATAGCTTATCGCGCCGCGTAACGAGCCAGACAATCACCCCGACCAGAAGGGTGAACAGAACAAATGAAGCAATCGTCCAGATCATGTGACGTTCCCAACCTATTGACGGGGCGAAGGAGTTTTCTTCAGCGCCGGACGCAGAACGTCTGCACGGGATTTATGTTTGGATATCCGCCCTCCCGGGCATTAGAACAAAAATTCCATAAAATGTAAATAATGAAAAACTTTTTCAAAAAGGTCGGCTAGATCGGCTCCCAGCTTCGGCGTGCAGCCGACGCGACCATGGCCGCTATACATTTTTCGATGATGATGCCGTCGCCGAAAGTTGGAAACAAAGGTTTTTGTTCGGCGATCGACTCGGCGAACATTGCGATCTCGATGGTTTTTAGATCATTGAAACCGATTTGGTGGCCGGCGGAAGGAATAAAGCGGCCATAAGGGGGATGGAACGCGCCAGTTAGTATAGTGCGATAGCCATTGTTTTCTTCCTCTGCGTCTTTCTCAAACAACAGGATTTCGTTCATCCTCTCCTGATCGAAATGAATTGAACCTTTCTCACCGTAAATGTCGAAAGCGAGCTTGTTTTTTCGTCCCCACGAAACACGGCTGGTTGTGAACGACGCTGTCGCGCCATCATCGAACTTAAGCATCGCGTGCGCGACATCGTCATTTTCCACCTCGTGACTGGTTTCGGCGGAGCCGCCGGTCCTGCGGGAGGGAATTACTGTGGATAATTCGGCAACAAGTTCTTTCGGTGATCCCATGATGCTTATCATCAGGCAAAGGAGATGAGCGCCGAGATCGCCGAGCGCTCCAGTGCCCGCCATATTCCTGCTGCATCGCCAACTGAAGGGTGCGGCCGGATCCGCCATATATTCTTCTTCGCACACGCCCCTGAAAAAATAGAGGCGCCCGATTTTTCCGCTGCGGACAAGTTTTTGCACATGTGCAAAAGCGGGGCTGCGCAGATAGTTATAGGCAAGGAGTGTGCTGACGGACGATTGCTCCGCTTTTTGGGCCATCATATGGGCTTCGTCGAGCGACACTCCCATAGGCTTTTCGCAATACACATGCTTGCCTGCGTCAATCGCGGCCACTGCCATCTCTCGGTGCAAGGCGTTTGGCGTCGCAATCGAGACAAGATCGATACTTTTATCGGAAATAATGTCGCGCCAGTCTGTCGTGGCGCGGTAAAAGTCAAAATCAGCGCGCAGACTTTCCGCCAGCGCAGAGTCGAGATCGCATACGCACGCCAGTTTCAGATCCGGAACGTGGGGAAACAAGGCCCTAGCGTTGCGGAATCCCAAGGCGTGGCTCTTACCGATATAGCCTGTACCAATAAGCCCGACATTAAGACTATTCACTGGGCGCTCTCCCTCGTTTTGGTGCAGCTTATATGATCCGGATCATATCTGAAACGGTAATTGCAAAAAACAAAAAAATAGAATATACGTTTCAAAGCGCCGTCCGGAGCGGTGAAAAGGGATATGAATGACCAAGCTGAAAACGGATATCGATCTGATCACAATAGGCCGTTCCAGCGTCGATCTCTACGGGGAGCAAGCAGGCGGACGCCTCGAAGACATGGGGTCCTTCGCGAAATATGTGGGCGGGTGTCCAGCCAATATCGCCATCGGAGCGGCGCGTCTCGGATTAAACAGCGCGATCATAACCGGCGTAGGCGACGACCATATGGGCCGTTTCCTACTCGAGCAGATGACGCGCGAAGGGGTCAATGTTGAGGGCGTCAAAAAGGACGAGAATCGGCTGACGGCGCTTGTAATTCTGGGCATTCGCGACCGAGATACATTCCCTTTGATCTTTTATCGCGAGAATTGCGCCGACATGGCGCTGAGCGCTGACGATATCGATCCGGCCTTCGTCAAATCCGCCGGCGCAGTTCTGGTGACCGGCACGCATCTGTCACAGGAAGGGGTCCGGGCCGCAAGCTGCAAGGCAATCGCTTGCGCAAAGGAAGCAGGGCGAAAAGTTATCTTCGACATCGATTACCGGCCGGTGCTCTGGGGGCTGACAAATCCTGATCGCGGCGAAGATCGGTTTGTGTCGAATGATGACGTGACCAGAAGCTTGCAAGGCATATTGCCCGACTGCGATCTCATCGTTGGCACCGAAGAGGAAATCCATATTCTAGGAGGCGTCGAGGACACAGTGGCCGCGCTTAAGCGCATCCGGGCGCAAACCGATGCCTTGCTGGTCTGCAAGCGTGGACCGCTGGGATGCGTTGCATTTGACGGCGCTATTCCGGGCGCGCTTGATGACGGCGTGAAAGGCGAAGGGTTTGAAGTGGAAGTCTTCAATGTGCTTGGGGCCGGCGATGCATTCATGAGCGGCTTTTTAAGCGGATGGCTGCGCGGCGATGCATTAGAAGAGTGCTGCCGACTGGCGAACGCCGCCGGGGCCATTGTCGTTTCGCGGCATGGATGCGCGCCAGCGATGCCTACAGCGCCCGAGCTCGACTATTTTCTTAGCCAGAAGTCGCTTCCCAGAAATCTCGCAGACGACCGGACGCTTGCGAATATACACTGGTCAACGACACGAACTGGCGACTACGACTCTCTTAAGGTGATGGCGATCGACCATCGGGTTCAGCTGGAGGATATGGCCGCGGAGTTTGGTCGCGATCCGGATTGTCTACAGCAGCTGAAATTGCTCGCTTTTGAAGCGGTGAACGAAATAGCGCAGGGCGACCCTTCGTTTGGCGTTTTGCTCGACAGCCGATACGGCAAGCGCGGCCTCGAGGTCGCCGCCGATTATCCCTATTGGATCGGACGGCCGGTTGAACTGCCGGGATCAAGACCGGTCGCGTTTGAACAACAGGGCGACATCGGCGTTGAGGTGAATACCTGGCCGCTTAATCATGTTGCGAAATGCCTGATCTTTTATCATCCCGATGATCCGGAACCTTTGGAACAGGCGCAGCAGCGCCAGCTTGTGCGGCTCTTCGACGCCTGCCGGCGCACGCGCCATGAATTGCTGGTGGAGATCATCGCCTCAAAGCACGGCGAGTGCGATGAGACGACAATCGCGCTCGTAATGGAAAAAATCTATGACCTGGGAGTTTATCCAGACTGGTGGAAACTTGAACCTTCTGACGATGATGCGACGTGGAGCGCGATTTCGTCGGTCATCGGAAAGTACGACCCTTGTTGCCGAGGTATTGTAGTTTTGGGCCTTGCCGCGGCTGAAGACGAACTTATCCGATCCTTTTCAGCCGCGGCGCGGTGTCCGCTGGTCAGGGGGTTCGCCATTGGGAGGACCATATTCAATGAAGCAACGCGCAAATGGCTCAGCAGAGATATCTCCGACGACGAGCTGAAGATGGAATTGATTGAGAACTTCGGACGTCTTGTGAAAGGATGGGAAGCAGCGAAACAGGCAGCCCGGAGTTAATCATGTCGAGCGTCAGACTGACAGCAGCGCAGGCTCTCATCAGGTACTTGCGAGCGCAGCATATCGAAACGGAAGAAGGCGAGGCGCCTTTTTTTGGAGGCGTCTGGGCGATCTTCGGCCATGGCAATGTCTCGGCGCTCGGCGAGGCGCTTTACGCCGAACGCGAACATCTGACGACCTATCGCGCCCATAATGAGCAGACCATGGCGCACGCCGCCATCGCTTACGCCAAGGCCAAGCGCCGCCGGCAGGCGATGGTCTGCACCACATCTATCGGACCCGGCGCGACAAATATGGTGACAGCGGCGGCGCTCGCCCATGTGAACCGGTTGCCAGTGCTGTTCGTACCCGGCGATGTCTTTGCAAACCGCCGGCCAGACCCTGTGTTGCAGCAGATTGAAGCGTTTCATGACGCAACGGTTACGGCCAATGACTGCTTCCGGCCTGTCTCGGTGTACTTTGACCGTATTGCACGGCCGGAGCAATTATTGAACGCGCTGCCGCGCGCCATGACGGCGATGACCGATCCTGCGGCCTGCGGTCCGGCGACGCTTGCCTTTTGTCAGGACACGCAGGCTGAAGCATTCGACTATCCGGAAAGCTTTTTTGAAAAACGCGTCTGGCGCGTGCGCGTTCCCGGACCTGATCCTGTTGAGCTTGACAGCCTTTCCGACGCCCTTCGCAAGGCGCAAAGACCGCTCATTATAGCGGGCGGCGGCGTTCGTTATAGCGGCGCCGAAGAGGCGCTTTCCGCCTTTGCGAATGCGCATCGCGTTCCTGTCGCCGAAACGCAAGCAGGAAAAGGAACGCTTATTGCGGATCACCTATTTAATCTTGGCGCTATCGGGGTGACCGGGACAAGTGCGGCGAACCACGCAGCTGCAAATGCCGACGTCATTATCGGCCTCGGCACCCGCCTTCAGGATTTTACGACCGGCTCCTGGTCGCTGTTCGGCAAAAGCGGCCAGCAACTGTTTCAGGTTAACGTCTCGCCGATGGACGGCGTCAAACATAATGCGGCGCCTGTGATATGCGATGCGGGCAGCGCGCTTGCCGCGCTTTCAACGAGGCTAACCGGCTTGAAACCATCGGCAAGCTGGGCTGCGAATGTCAGCCGCTGGCGCGATGAATGGAATGAAAAGGCGGCGGCTGCGGTTAAAGACGATGGCGCTGCACGGCCTTCCGATGCGCAGGTGATCGGCGCGGTGAACCGCGCGGTGGATGAAAATGCGATTGTCGTCTGCGCGGCGGGCGGACTGCCGGGCGAGCTACACAAATTATGGCGCGTTGGAAAACCCGGCGGCTATCATGTTGAGTATGGCTATTCCTGCATGGGCTATGAAATCGCCGGCGGGCTTGGCGTGAAAATGGCGCAGCCAGAACGCGATGTCTACGTGATGGTCGGCGACGGCAGCTACATGATGGCTAATTCCGAGCTCGCAACGTCGGTCCTTCTGGGATTAAAGCTCACCATCATCCTGCTCGACAATCGCGGCTTCGGCTGCATCAACCGTCTGCAAAAAGCGACGGGGGGCGCCGCGTTCAACAATCTCTTCCGGGATTCGGTTCATGAAGCGCAGCCTGAAATCGATTTTACAGCGCACGCCAGAAGTCTTGGCGCGGAGGCGGTCAAGGTCTCAGGCATAACCGAACTCGAAGCGGCGTTGAAAAATGCCGCGGGCCATTCGAAGACAACCGTCATCGTTATCGATACGGATCCGGAGATCAGCACGGAGGCAGGCGGCCATTGGTGGGATGTGGCGGTGCCGGCAACATCCATGCGCAAGCAGGTGATGGATGCGCGCCGCAAATATGAAGATGAGCTCGACAAACTCAAAAAGGATCGACATCGTGATTAAGTACGGCGTTAGCCCGATTGCCTGGACCAATGACGATCTGCCGTCGCTCGGCGGGGACACGCCGCTTGAATCCTGTCTTGAGGATATTCGCGAAGTCGGTTTCGATGGCGTGGAGCTGGGCGGCAAGTTTCCACGTCAGGCGAATGTGCTTGCGTCGATTCTCAGGCAATATGACCTTGAGCTTGTCGGCGGCTGGTACAGCTCCAAACTGCTGACGCGCACCGTGAAGGAGGAGATTTCGGCGCTGCGGGATCATCTCGCCTTACTGAAGGATTTGGGATGCCGTGTCTTTATCATTGCAGAGACGAGTAATGCTATTCACGGCGATCAGGAGGTCGCGCTGCAGCGGCAGCCACAGATCAGCGACGACGAATGGCGGGTTTTCTGCGAACGAATGTCTGCGGTGGGGGACTACATTGCGGGCGAGGGGTTGCGGCTCGCCTACCACCATCATCTCGGCACGGTGGTTGAGAAGCGCCAGGATATTGACAGGTTTCTCGAGCTTACGAATGAAAATGTTGGACTGACGCTCGATGCTGGACATGCCGCCGGCGGCGGCGTCGAGGTGGCGGAGATCATCCGTGCGTACCCGTCACGCATCGCGCATGTGCATTGCAAAGATATTCGGCGTGAAATCTTCAGAGGTGTTCTCGAAGGCGGCGAGAGTTTTCTCGACGGAGTCATGGCGGGAATGTTTACCGTGCCCGGCGACGGAAACCTCGATTTTACGTCCATTTTCGCGGCCCTGAAGGAGATTGATTATAGCGGCTGGATCATCGTTGAAGCCGAACAAGATCCGGTCAAAGCTCCCCCGAAGGAATACGCTTTGAAGGGGCTTGAAACTTTGAAGAAACTTGCCGCGCGCGCCGGTCTTGGCGCCTGAGGGCAGGAAGGAATAGCCATGGCTGGTTTGAAAATTCGTTCAAGCATTCCGGACAAGGACGGCCGCGTCCTCACGATAACGCCTGAAAGCGCCGGTTGGAAGTATGTTGGTTTTTCGGTTCATCATTGCGCTGAAGGCGGAGGTTTCCGCCATGCGCTTAAAGATCGCGAATCCTGTCTCGTCATTTTGTCTGGCCGCGCGAAGGTGAAGATCGACGAACTTGACTTTGGCGTCATTGGCGAACGCGACAGCGTTTTTGATGATGTCGCTCCCTTTGCCGTTTATGCGCCCGCCGATGCAATTTGTGAGGTCAAAGCCGTGACCGATCTTGAGGTGGCTATCTGCACGGCGCCCGGTTGGTCGAGACTCGAGCCGCGGCTCATTAGGCCTTCCGCCATCAGTGTGGAGGAGAGAGGCGCAGGGTCCAACTCACGCGTAGTGCGCAACGTGCTGCCTGAGACGGAACCGGCTGACAGCCTGCTGATTGCGGAAGTCATCACGCCATCGGGAAATTGGTCGAGCTATCCGCCGCACAAACATGACAGCGATAATGTCCCGTCAGAATCGGCGCTGGAAGAAACCTACTACTACCGCATGAAGCCGAAACAGGGTTTCGGCTTTCAGCGCGTTTACACCGACGACCGCTCGATCGACGAAACTGTCTGCGTGGAGGACGGCGACGTGGTGATGGTGCCGAAGGGATATCATCCTGTCGGCGCGCCGCATGGGTATGACATGTATTATCTCAACGTTATGGCGGGGCCGAAGCGCACCTGGTTGATCCATAACGATCCCGCGCATGAATGGATCATCAGGCGCTGAATCCAAAACGCCAATAGACAGGTGAAGGCATGTTTGAACGAGGTCATTTTATCAATGGCCGGGAGACCCCCGGCATTTCCGGACGTTATTCCGAAATCATGGACCCAACCAAGGGCGTAGCACAGGGGCGGGTCGCGCTAGCTTCTATTGATGAGGTCGACGCGGCGGTTGCGTCGGCGGTTGCAGCATTTCCTTCCTGGTCATCCGTCAATCCACAACGGCGCGCGCGGGTGATGTTCAAGTTCAAGGATCTTCTCGAAAAAGACATGGAGAATCTTGCGAGATTGATTTCCGCTGAACATGGCAAGGTTCTCGCCGATGCGCGCGGCGACGTTCAACGCGGTCTCGAGGTTATCGAATTCGCCTGCGGCATTCCCCATTTGCAGAAGGGCGAGTACACGGAAAGCGCCGGCACGGGAATTGACGTTTATTCCATGCGCCAGCCGCTTGGCGTCGGCGTGGGCATCACGCCTTTTAACTTCCCGGCGATGATCCCCATGTGGATGTTCGGCGTTGCTATCGCGTGCGGCAATACATTCATTTGCAAGCCATCGGAGCGCGATCCGTCAGCGCCTCTGCGGCTGGCGGAATTGCTTCTTGAGGCGGGCGCGCCGGAAGGCGTTTTGAATGTTCTCAATGGCGATAAGGAGGCGGTTGAAGCGCTCATCGCGCATCGGGATGTCAGCGCCGTGAGTTTTGTTGGTTCGTCAGATATCGCCCAGTCGATCTATTCGGCTTGCGCCGCGCGCGGCAAGCGCGTGCAAGCCTTTGGCGGGGCAAAGAACCACCTCATCGTGCTGCCCGACGCGGATCTCGAGAACGCTGCAAATCAGCTTATTGGCGGGGCCTTTGGTTCAGCGGGCGAACGCTGCATGGCGACGCCTGTGGCGGTTCCGGTGGGTGATGACACGGCTGAAAAGCTGATTGATCTTCTGAAGCCGCGTATCGAGAAACTGAAAATCGGCCATCCCTTCGACGACGATTCTGATGTTGGGCCGCTCGTGAGCCGCCAGCATCTGGACCGCGTGCGTGGATATATCGACATGGGCGTCAGGGAAGGAGCCGATCTTGTCGTTGATGGCCGGGAAATGAAGCTGCAGGGACATGAAGACGGCTACTATCTTGGCGGCAGCCTGTTTGACCGCGTCACCCCGGACATGACCTCTTACAAGGACGAAATCTTCGGCCCCGTGCTGCAAGTGGTGCGCGCGCCGGATTTCGAAACGGCCGTCAGGCTTCCATCCGAACACCAATACGGAAACGGTGTTGCGATCTTCACGCGCAACGGCGCTGCGGCGCGAGAATTTGCGGCGCGCGTTAATGTCGGCATGGTGGGCGTGAACATCCCCATTCCGGTGCCGCTTTCATTTTATTCATTTGGCGGCTGGAAGCGCTCCGGCTTTGGCGACACAAATCAGCACGGATCGGAGGGCGTGCGCTTCTGGACCAAGATGAAGACAGTCACGCAGCGCTGGCCCAATGACGTGATGGAATCGAGCTACGCTATGCCGATCATGGATTAGCGTCGGCGCATCAGCCTCAAAACAGGATTTGCGTGCGCAAGGAGGCTCCGGTATCCCTCCGCGCTTCTTTGGAGAAAGGGGAAGAGAGCAAGGCTTCGCCCTGCGTCCGCGCTGTAAAGATGTTGAAGCGCAAGGCGAGCTCGTCACTCGCAAACCAGTCGATACCCAATTTCAGCGTCTGCCGGCTGGAGCCGCCATTGGCGCGCGCAAGATCGATGTGATCATAACGAATAGCGGCGAAGAGTGCGCCCGGACCGTCTTCGAACACTGTGGCCTCGATTTCACGAGCGCCTAGCTTCCCATTTTTGTAGGTCTGACTCCCGCCGAGAGAGAACCCCGCTTCGACATAGCCGCCGTGAAACACGTCGTCGCCGTTCGACGGGCCTGATTCAGTGTCAAGATACGCGACCTCTCCAGCGGCCCAGATATTGCCGGCGAGCAAAACCGCCTCGGCCCCGAGGAATATATCGGATGACGACCGAACGCCTGCGTCCAGGGATGGCGTGGCTGAGGCCGGCGTCGTTGGTCTCAAATCATAGTCGAAGCGTTGTTTGTCGCCCGCTTCGCGATAACGCACTGATGCGCCGAGGTGAAGCGTGCGCGCTTCGGTCATAATCGGCGCCGCTGTTGCACGCGCTCCCGCGGCGTATCCGCCGCTGAACGCGCCGTCATTGATATTCTCCGCAAAAATCCCTGCGGTGACGGTGCGACTTCCATCGCTGTATGCAACGGCGCCGCCGAGGGCCCGGTCGAATTCGAAGGCGCGCGTGAATTCTGCGCGTTCATTAAAGGTCGCATAGTTGGATGAATTCATTTCGTCGAAGGAGTTGGGCGTTTTGACCTGACCGACCAGGAAACTGAAAACGCTTCCTCGCGGAGCGTATTGAATAAATACTGATTTGGCGTCCACGGAGCCGTCGTCACTGACATTGATCTCGCTGTCGATTACCCATTCGTCCCCGACGCTTGCCGCCAGTCCGAGTCTTGCACGCCGTAGCGCCAGTTTGTACGAGGCCGGCGCGCCTGCGTCGGCAAAAGAACTGAGCGCATCCACATGAACCCTGCCTCCAGGGTCGATTGTCAGCGCGCTCTGGGCGTGCGCCTGAGCGAGCGCAATTGCGGCGCCGCCTAGTAAAACGCCCCCCAAGCGCAGGATGCGCCGGCATATTACCTGCCGCGGCGAAGGCGGAGCCAGCGCGTCAAGGCGAAAAGGAAAGGGCATCTGACGGTCAGCGCTTATTCGTCGTTTAAGCCGAGCGCCTTCGTCATGATGTCGTGGATTTCGTTCTGCTCTAGGACGCCGCGGGCGCGCTCTGCGCCGGGACCCTTTGCGTAGACGGCGACGTCTTCGCCGCCATGGGTTTCGCTGGACCGCGGGATCAGCGATTGCTGGTGGAAGGTCTCCGCTTCCGTGTCGATATTTGTCAGGTCGGGACGGGGGAGCGAATCCACGGCGCCGGGCCCATTCTGGTATCCGGCAGACGTATAGGGAAGGCCGTCGTCAAGGAGGTCATAATTTGCGTTCGGCTCGCCAAGATCGTCATTGCCGATAACCTTGCCGAGGATCGGATTGCCGCGCGTCGGATAGCCGGCAAGTGTAAAAGTGTGGCTGTGGTCTGCGGTGACGATGATCAGCGTATCATCGTCGGAAGTTAGCTTGTCCGCCATGGCCACGGCTTCGGCCATGGCGACGCCATCGTGAAGTGCGTGGGCCGCAATGCCCTCGTGATGGCCGTGATCAATTCGTCCGCCTTCGACAAGCAGGAAATATCCTTGTTCGTTCTTGCCAAGAATCTCAATTGCTTTTTCGGTCATCGCCGAGAGCGAGGGTTCGCCGCTTTTGTCCTCGGGGCGGTTCAATGAGAATTTCATGTGTCCCGGTTCAAAAAGGCCCAGCAAATGCTTTGTCGAAGATGAATCGACCGCATTGAATTGCGCTTCGTTCCAGGCATAGGCGGCTCCGTCCCGACGCACCCACTCCTCTGGCAGATTGCGTCCATCTTTGCGCTTGCCTTTTTTGCTTTCATATTCCGGATCTGAGACCGATTCCGGAAGGAAATTGGCGCGCCCGCCGCCCATCGCCACTTCAACACCGTCGCCTGCCACAGTGTCGATAAGTTGGCTTGCAATGTCCTTGCAGCCTTGCGCCAGCGCCTCGGCGGGCATGTCCGCATCGGCTTCCCAGTCGCGTTCCGGGACATGCGCATATGTCGACGCCGGCGTTGCGTGAGTTAGGCGAGCGGTGGTCACGACGCCGGTCGAAAGGCCGCGGTTTTCGGCTTCTTCCAGAACGGTGGTGAGATGATGGCGTAACGATACGTCACATTCCGTGCGTTTTGGCGCAGGTCCAACGCCGATAAAGCCGGCCTTGGTCTTGACGCCGCTCATGATGGACGTCGCGGTGCCGGCGGAATCTGGCACCTGCTGGTTGGTGTTGTAGGTTTTCGACAACGCCACATTGGGAAAAGTTTCCCAGGAGAGAACGTGTTCTTCTCCCGTGTCGCCCTGCATCTGGCCGGCGAGAATGCGGATGCCGGTGACCGTGCTCACGCCCATGCCGTCGCCGATGAAAATAATGACGTTTTTCGCCCTGTCCGGCTGATGTGAATGGGCTTGCGTCGCGAGGGGACCTGGAGCGCCGATTTCCGCGCATCCGGCGGCGGCGGCGAGCGCGGCGAGCGCCGCGCTTTTCAGTAAGGTGCGGCACGCGATGCGCGCATTTACAACTGGCTCCGTCATAACAGACTCCTTGCTTTCTGACGGCGGACTATTCGAGGTCCAGCGCTTGTTCGATGTCTGTCCAGGATACGAACTTGAAGTTCTGGGTTTCGGGCGGAAGCATGTTCCGGCCATCCTGCACAACGAGGAGACCCTTCGGAAAAGCGCCGCCGAGATTGGCGCTCGTCACGTCAAGCCCGTCAGTTTCCGATGCGCCGTCAATGCCGCGCGCGCCATCTGCGATCACCGCAAAAGATCCAGCATAGGCGTGTGGAGGCGCGAGGTCGTACAACACATAACTGTTGCTGCCCTGACTTGAAACGACGAGATACCCGTCACCGTTTTCGCCATGATAGATGGACATGCCTTCGACGTCCGGGGTGAGGGCGTCATCATCCGCCGCCATAACCACGGCTTCTCGCGCATCGCCGCTTTCTGGGTCCGCGCCATACTTCCATACGCCGACCGCTTCCTCGCCAATGAAGAGAACGCCGCGCTTGTCGTCAGCGACGCAGCCTTCCGTCTGCGATCCCACCGAAAATTCCCGCATCAGTTCGGCTGAAACGCGGCCCTTGCGGCTTTCACGCAAGGCCCATTGTTTCACATTGCCGTCGGAGTCGTTGATGATGGCGTATATGGCGCCGTCGTTGCTCTTATACATGCACGATCCATAGGGATCGATCATGCCCGTATCCTGGAGACCGTCGGCGACATTGACAAGCTTGCGCGTGGTCTCGTCGATAGCGTAGATTGACAAGGATTTGTCGGTTCGGTTGCTCGCGGTGACAAGCGTGACTTCTTTGCCGTTGAGCAAAAACCCGCTGCGTAAATCCACATTGTTCATCTTGCCGTCCGCAAGATACTGAATGACCTTCCCCGAGAGATCGTAAACGAATAGGCCAGATTGCTTTTCCGTGCCGATCACAGTGCTGAGCGAAGGATCTTTGGGATGCACCCAGATCGCCGGATCATCGGCCGCGTCGCCCGGATTATCAACCGGCGCCGACTCGACGACTGGAAACACTGTTGCAATCTGGGAGGTTGCCGCGGTCGCTTCATCGGGCGCGCTGCCGAAATCGACGCCGAGCGCGCCGGAGATGGCGCCGAGCGAAACAAGTTTGTAATTGGTCAATTCATCGCCATTGTCGTCGTCGGAGACGACCAGCAGGCCTTTCGGCGCGCCCTCCAGCGGGCGGTTGAACCCGAATAGCCCGCCGGGTTCCTCGACCCCGTCTATATCGCCTTTTCCGCCGATGCCGACGGAGCCGACAAAAGCATGATCATTGCCGATATCGTAGAGGTTAATAGTGTTGGCGGAAGCGTTTGACGCCAGCAGGTAATCCCCGGCCGCGCCGCCGCTGATCACGGCAAGCCCGCCCACTTCGTCGTCGATATTGCCGAAGCGTTTAATATCGATAATTTCCGGCGCGGCATCTGTTTCCGGGTTCGCGGCAAAGCGCCAGACCCCGACAGCCTGTTCAGATGCATAAAAGTCGCCGGTCCGGTCATTTGTCGCGCAATATCCGATTTCCGACGCGAGATTGAGACGTCGAGCCACACGCCCGGTGACTTTGCCTTTTCCATCATCGTAAAGCAGCCATTGATCGATCTCGCCTTCGTCGCCGACGACGAAGGCGTAGAGATTGCGGTCCGTAGCGTCCCTGTGGAGACACAGGCCCTGCGCTGCGAAATCGCTGACGACGGGCGAGCCCGTTACGTCGGTCGCTTTG
This sequence comes from Alphaproteobacteria bacterium, assembly GCA_030428745.1. Taxonomy (GTDB): domain Bacteria; phylum Pseudomonadota; class Alphaproteobacteria; order Caulobacterales; family Parvularculaceae; genus Hyphococcus. Next base: position 91,782 of record JAUIEG010000001.1, on the reverse strand, counting down.
CCATCGGCAAATGTAAAGAAACGCAGTTGATTGGCCGCGGCGTCGAGAATCGCGATGATGGTTTCCGGTTTGCCGCCCAAGCCGAAGCCGTACCGGACGTCGATGGAGTCGGCGTCGCCAGCGGCGATATTTCCGATCTTTTCTCCGTCAGCCGAATAAATATTAACGCCGCCAAGCTCGTCCGTACCAAGAACAAAGGCGCCGCCAGATGCGTCCGCGATGATGGCCGCCATATTCGCGCCATCATGTTCGGTGGCCGGAAGTTCGGCCTGTGCGGGAACGATCGCGGGGCCTGCTGGTTCCGCTTTGGCCTGACCGGCGGCGGGCAACCCCTCGCAGCCCGCAACCCCTAAAATCCCGAGAAAAAGCCCTGCACGCAATGTTTTTACTGCACCCATGAGTACCGGTCGCCTCCCTGTTTCTTTCGATCATGTTTGTGAGAAATAGATAGAATATTCTAAAAAGTTTGACAAATGGAAAATTCATTCGTAATCTGCCATCGTCGCAAGGTGGCCCAAAAGAGTGAAAAACCAGCCGCCGCAAAAGCCCGTTCGGGAGGGAAAAGAATGAGAACGTTGAATACCAGAACGCTGAGAACGTTGTTGCTTGGCGGTTGTGTTGCTGCGCCTGGCGTTTGCCTGACCGGGGCCGTATATGCGCAAGAGACCGACGAAATCGTCGTAACGGGTCAGGTCATAACGAGGAATCGCACAACTTCGGTCAATCCTGAGCTCACCTATGACCGTGAGTTTTTTGAACAGTATGAACCTATTTCCGTTGGCGACGCTTTAAAGAGAACGCCAGGCGTCGCGTTCACCAGCGACATCGGCGAATATGACGCGCCTCAGCTTCGCGGGCTTGGCAGCGGCTTCACCCAGATACTGATCAATGGGCGTCCTGTTCCCGGCGCCGGCGGCGACCGCAGCGTTCTGGTGGATCGCATCCCTGCCGAACTCGTAGAACGGATCGAAATCATCCGCAGTCCGAGCGCCGATCTCGACAGTCAGGGCGTCGGCGGGACCATCAACATCATCCTGAAGGACGGCGCTTCCCTGCCGCCCGGGATCGTTGGACGCGCCTCGGCGCTTTACTACGATTACGATAAAAAGGTGCGCGGCGCGGGCGCGATCGGTTACGTAGGCCGCAGCGACGATGAGAAACTGACTTTCGCCCTGACCGCCAACGTCCAACAGCGGTACAATCCGAAAGTCACCGTGGAGGAAGTCTTTTCGGGCGACAATTATTCGTCGCTGGAAGCTGCTTCCGACGCATTTTCCGATACGTCGTCAGGCTCCGTCGTGGGTGACGGTGAAGAACGCGCGGTTCAATTCGATACGCGCGACAATCTCGATATCTCGTTCAATGGCGACGTGTCCTACCGTTTCGATGACGACAGCGAACTTTCATTCAGGGGCTTCCTGATTAAAACGGATCGCGATGAACGAGAAGACGGGCTGGTATTTGAAGACAGCCCCACCAACCTTGACGCCATCGAGGCGCAGGACACTAAATTCAAGCAGCTCAATTTCGGTCTCGACGCTGTTTATGAAAAGCGGTTCGGCGAGAACACCGCCATTCAGTTCGGCGCCCAGTATTCGCAATTCGACAATACTGAAACGGCGATTGAGCTTGAAGCCGATCCGGACGATCTTGCAGTTCTTCCGACCGAGGCCATTTTATTCGAGGAGCTGAGCATCGCCGATTTCGGTCCGGAGCAGACCGAAATCGAAGTCTTTGACACTCTGGACAAAGAAATTCAGGCGGATGCAAAGCTTACTCAGAATTTACCGGGCGTCGCCGATATGTTCGGGTTTGTCAGTGTCGAGGCGAAAACCGGCTTTCAGGGCAAATTCCGCGACCGCGATTCGTCCCTTCAGGTCGCCGAGTTCGATGACGGCGTGCAGGAACCGTTCGAGCCCGCGGCCGGCGGAGGCGTCTTCAATCTGAAGGAAAACCGATATGATGGTTTCATTACCGTTGAATGGGTTTTGAGCGATCGCGCCAGTCTTGAGACCGGCGCGCGTCTGGAACACACCGTGACGAAGGAAAGCGGCGATCTGTTCACGCCTATCAAGCTGACAGACACGCAACTTAATCCCTCAGCCCATTTCCAGTACGATCTGAACGAGTGGGCGTCATTTCGGGCAAGCTTTGCGAAGACCGTGCGGCGCCCGAGCTTTGAGCAGCGCATTCCCTTTGAAGATATAGACGAGCCAGAAGATGATGATGTGACGGCTGGAAATCCGTTTCTTGTCACGGAAACATCGCTAGGCTTCGACGCCGGATTCGAATTCCAGCTTCCGGGGCGCGGCATTATGGGCGTCAACGCATTTTACCGGGATATTGACGACCTCATTCAGCTCGTTCAGGTCGATCTCGACCCGGATGACGATCCCATGACGCCAGGCGGCCTTTATTCCTTCCGGAATACCGGAAAGGCGAAAGTCTACGGTTTCGAGTTCGATCTTAGTACGTCCCTTGCAGCTTTGGGAATGCCGGACACGGGCCTGTTTGCCAACTACACGCGCCTGTATTCAGAGCGGTTCGACCCGAATTTCGCCCGGGAGGTTCGCGTCAATCAACAACCAACCTATGTCTATAATGTCGGCGTGACGCAATCGATTCCGAGTGTCGATGTCAGCTTTGGCGCCAGCTATCAGAAACAGGGTCAGTACACGTCGCACTTTTTCGGTGAGATCGAGCGTGGGAACACTGACGGAAATCTCGAATTATTCATCGAAAAGCGATTTAAAGAGACTGTCGTCCTACGCCTCAGCGGCAACAATGTGCTTGACGCCAGCACCTTCCAGACCGAAGAGAATTTCGGCGGGGATACAGGCGCTGAGATCATCGATAATGCGATCGCCGGCAATGTCGACGGGTACGAAATCGAACGCGAGCAATCGACGCCGGTTGTTCAATTGACATTGCGAGTGGCTCTTTAGGTTGCGTCCCGGTTTACTCTCCCTTTGAACGCGACAGTTGGCGGCCGCGCAAGCGGCCGCCATACTCCTTTTGAGGTGTTGCACGGGCGGATGTCGGCTTTAAAAAGAAGTCAGGCGCACATGAAGTCCTCATTGTTTTCGGTTGTCGCTGTCGTTTCAGTCGCCGCGAGCCAATTGGCGCAGGCGCAAGACGTCACTGAAAACTCGTGCGAAGCTCAAACCGGATGCGCGAGTTCTTACCCCGCTTCCTTTTTCGCGCAATTTCGCCCGGTGACCGCGCTTGACATGGTGCGGCGCTTGCCGGGATTTCAAATAGCGGACGGCGAGGAGACTCGCGGCTTCGGTGGGGCGTCAGGCAACATTCTCATCAATGGCGAACGGCCAAGCGCCAAATCAGATACGGTTTCGGATATTCTCGAACGCATACCGGCGGAAAGCGTGTCTCGAATTGACGTCATTCGCGGTCCCTTTGCGCGGTCGGATTTGCGCGGTCAGACGTTAGTGGCGAGTGTTTATTTAAAGCCGCAAAGCGCGGGCGTCCTGACCTGGGAAAGCGGCGGCGACATTCTTCTGCGTTCGAACACGTTTTCCCCATTCGCATCTATTTCTTACTCAGGGGAATGGAATGCCGCCGAATATGTTTTTGGCGTTTCTGTTGAGCAAGACCGGGATTTGCTGTCAGGCGCCGAATTACTTACGGATGAAATTGGCGCGCCGGCGGAATTCAGGGATGAAACTGAACGCGAGAAGGGCCGTGAGATTGTCGTCAGCCTCAGCTCCAATTTTGATCTGGCGGGCGGGCGCGCCAGTTTCAATGGAAGAGGAGCGACTGAAAAGGCGGTTGCGGTCGAAATATCGGATCGCACGCCGGTCAATGTTGGCCTGATTGACTATACAGTGCTCCAATCGTCGACAAAGAAGCTTCGTTCGTTCGAGGCCGGAGTGGATTACGAAAAGGCGTTGCCGGTTGGCTGGAATGTTAAAATCCTTGGACTGTACCGCCGGGATCGCCTGCCAGAATTTGAAGAATTGAGTGATCCGGATCCTGCAGTCCCTGGCCGAACGGAACTCAGCATCAGCACGGTGCGGGCGCGCACGAGCGAACTGATCGGGCGAACCGCCGTAGAATACGATGGCGTGACGGGCCACCTCATCGAAGGAGCCGTGGAAGCAGCAAGAAACACCCTCGACAACAGGCAGATGTTAATAGTCGATGAGGGCGGCGGTTTTCTGCCTGAAATCGTGCCGGGTGCGAATGCAAGCGTGTCGGAAGAGAGGGTAGAGGCGAGCCTTCAGGATTCCTGGCGGCTGGGAGCTCTGACGCTGGAGACCGGGCTAGGGATCGAGGCGTCAACAATTCGCCAGTCTGGCGATGTTGCCTCTAGTCAGAGCCTGTTTTATGTGCGGCCGTCCCTCTCCGCGCTCTATGCGAGGACGGGCGCTCAGCAATTTCAGGCGAGTTTTCGCCGGGAGGTCGCGCAACTTGATTTTTTTGATTTTGTGAGCGCTTCCGATTTTGATGACCAGGATCTGGCGCTCGGCAATCCGGAACTGAGACCAGAGACGACCTGGGTGGCGGAGGTCGCATTGCGCCAGCGCTTTGGGGAAGCGGGCGCGCTTAATCTTGCTCTCTACAGGCATTGGGTCTCGGACGTTCAGGATTTGCTGCCCCTCCAGGACGGAGATGAGACGCCAGGCAATATTGGCGATGGTCACCGTTGGGGCGTTAAAGCGGATGGCGCGCTTCCACTGGACTGGGCGGGCCTTTCAAATGCGCGGCTCGACTTTGAGGGGGAATGGCGACGCAGCCGCGTCATCGACCCTGTCACCGGCGCCGCGCGCCGGTTCTCAAATGAACAACGCTGGATTGCATCCGCAGAATTCCGGCAGGATTTTACGGAGCAGCGGTGGGCGTGGGGCTGGGAGCTCGATCTGGGCGCGCCGGAGTTTGAGTTCGGTCTTGATGAGTTCGTCAGATCGAAGGAAGGGGCGGATCTCGATCTTTATTGGGAATCGACTTGGCTGAAGAGCGTAAAGCTAAGGATCGAGTTGAAAAACATGTTGCGCGGAGGCGATAGCCGATTGCGCACCAGGTTTGATGGTGCGCGGGACCTGTCTCCCGTGGCTCTGGAAGAGCTACGCGACAGGCATGGCGCGCGTGCGCTATCTATTGTCTTTAGCGGAACGATCTAGTTCGCAGACGTTTTTTGAGAAATTTGACGAGACCGTCGTATATCGTATCCTAGTTGCCAAGTTTGATATCCGAAGCAGATTCCTGTCACGCCGGAGGTCGCGGGTTCAAGTCCCGTCACTCGCGCCATACTTTTCTTTGAATTCAGATGGTTATGAAGGCTGGCTTTGGTGTGCGCATGTCCCAAAGGGTGCTGGGTAAGCGCATGGTAAGCGGTTCAAATCCAAAACCTACAAAAATGGGCAATCGCGAACGGTGTCAGCACAATCGATCGTCAGTTTCAAAAGGGCGAGCCGATAAATCCGCCCTTCTGAATACCCTGATAGCTGCTTGGTCCAGTTGTTTCTGATGAGCTAAAAACCAACTTCAAAAAAATCTTAAGGCCGTTCGACGGCTACTCGGGCTAACAAGCTACCGCCTTCATGATGTGATGCATAATGGTGCCGCCGGTTCTCACAGTAACACTGCCTCCCCTTTGTGAATGCGTATCGAACTTTATGTCAGGCACCACAGGCTGAATTTCGGGCGATATTACAAGAAGTTAGTCTGTCTGAATGATGGACAATATACTGATAAATCAACCGATTGCGTAGGGTTCATTGTGCCGCGTCTGATTTTGCCCCGTCATTCGTCCAGGGCTTCATGCATAACTTGAGTAGCGGGTAAGGGTTCGGAGGCGTCAGGAAGTTCAGGCGAGTTAACCCACGCTAGAAGAGCGGGGGCTTTGTGCTCAGCTATTTTCGCAAGATGCTCGCGGACTTAGAGCGCTGAGAAATATCCCTTCAAACTAAGGATATTGCGTCGGACATCGCTCCACCGGAATTCCGGGTTCAGTTCGTCATCAATGCATTCATGGCCATGCTGCTCTGATGGCTCGACCGAGGTGTCAATCATTCGCTTCGCCGGGCTGAAGCCTCATGTTTCGCCGCTTGGCGGAGAAAGGACTCGACATAGGCCGTTGAGTTGACGAGCCGCTGATTGCGGGCTCAGCACTCGACTGGTCTACCTATTTGGCTTTGGCGCGCTTGCGTCTTACAGTCCGGGACATCGCAAGTTCCAGCGCTTCGTCTCGAACCTCTTCAAGAATTTTCAAGAATGACTCGGTGAGGCGGGACGGTGGTTTGTGTTTGGGTAGAAAAAGCATGTATTCAAACTGAACTTCTGGCTCAAAGCGGCGTGCTTCGAGATGACGCTCGATGAAATCCATGGCCGTGATCGGATTGATGATTGAAACGCCGACGCCCTTGAGAACAAGGCCGCAGATAGTCGCCGCATATTGCGTTTCGACGATGATGTTTCTCGAAACGCGGGCTTTTTCAAATACACGGTCGATTCGCGCACGCGAAAGATCTTCGAGCGCCAATGAAATAAACGGCTCGCTTTCGAAATCTTTCGGCTTGACGACGTCGAGCGCGCCCATGCGATGGCCCGGCGGAAAAACACACACGCCTGGTACGCTTGTGAACAGGCGCGCGTCCACGCCCGGATATTCGCCGGGACGGGCGAGTCCCAAATCGAACTGCTGCGCCGCGACCCATTGCCGAACTGTAGAAGAGCTTCGTGTTTGCAGTTGCACGGTTACGGACGGGTGCTGCGCGTGAAACTTCTGAATAACGGACGGCAAGAAGCCCATTGCTAGCGCTGGCAGGCTTGCGATCCGCAATTGACCCGATCGAAAGTTTCGAATGTCATCGGCGGCCCGCTTTAGCGTGTCGAGCCCTGCGAAATTACGGTCGACTTCCTGGAAGAAGGATTCCGCTTCCGGCGTCGGCGCCAGCGCGCTTCCCTTTTCACGCACGAACAGACTGAAGCCGACGACGTGTTCAAGGTCGGCGATCAGCCGGCTTACCGCAGGCTGGGAGACGTGCAGGAATTCAGCCGCATTCGTCACCGAACCAGTCATCATTACAGCGCGAAAAGCGTCCAGTTGGCGGAGATTCATTAAGTTGTCCCGAGGGTCATTACATTCCCGAATACCCTAGCCACATTTTTCTATTTTACAACATGACTCAGCTGGCGCTGAATGCGGCAAGAGACTTTGAAAGGAGTTTATGAAGACGAATAAGAGTAAGCGATCCCGGCCTGTGCCGGGACCGGGGAGACTGCGCCTGACACACCGGTCTGATTCACGCGCATCGCTTGCCGAAAGTCGAAATTCTTTAAACGGATATATTAACAGATGTACGAAATTCGACAGGCGGTTGACCATAGAACTATAAAGACAGGGGGAATGCGGTGAAGGCGGATAATAACCCGTACACTGACATAATTGATGATAAAAAATCGCAAAAGAGCGCGAAAAAGGAAGTCTTGAGGCAGGCGACGGTCGCGACGCATGGCGGCCCGAGACCTTCGGAACAGGCCGGCATCCTCAATCCGCCGGTTTATCGCGCCTCGACTGTCTTCTATCCTACTGTCGAGGCCTATAAGCGCCGACATGACGGATATTACGACGATGTGATCTACGGGCTTTATGGCACCAAAACCACATTTGCACTAGCGGACGCAATTTCGAAACTGGAGAATGCAAGCGATACGTTGATCACCTCGTCCGGCACAGCGGCGAATGCGCTGGCGGCGGCGGCTTTTTTGAGCGCCGGAGATCATCTGCTCGCCGCCGATTGCGTTTACGGCACGACGCGAAAGTTTTTCGAGACAATTCTGAAGCGGTTCGGCGTCGAGATCTCATACTTCAATCCAAGAATCGGTGATGAGATACGATCTAAATTTCGCAGCAATACACGCGCCGTGTTTCTTGAATCGCCTGGTTCGCAATTGTTCGAGATGATTGACATCCCTGTTGTGGTCGAGGCGGCGAGAGCGGCGGGAGCGATCACACTGATCGACAACACATGGGCGACGCCGCTGTACTATCGTCCTCTCGATCATGGCGTCGATGTATCGATTCAGTCGGGCACGAAGTATTTTTCAGGCCATTCGGACATCATGCTTGGGTCGATCAGCGTGCGAAGCCGATCTCATTTTGAGAAGATCAAGGATATGGCCGGGCGCTGGGGCAATAGCGCCAGCCCGGATGACTGTTATCTCGCGCATCGCGGTTTGCGTACGCTGGACGTGCGCATGGAGCGCCATCAGCAAAACGCGTTTTGCCTGATCGAGTGGCTAGCGCAGCAGCCGGAAGTGGCGCGGATACGCTATCCGGCGCTTAAGGACGATCCGGGTTATGATATCTGGCGGCGCGATTACGATGGCGCGTCGGGATTATTCGGCGTCGAGCTTGCTAGAATGAGCGATCAAGCGGCGTCGGCGTTTTTCGACCATTTGTCGCTCTTCGGCCTGGGCTCCAGCTGGGGCGGGTATGAGAGCCTGCTGGTGCCGGCCTGGCCGAAACCTGTCCGGGTAGCGAGCGTAATTGACGAAGACTGTGAACTTATCCGCGTGCATGCAGGCCTTGAGGACCCGGCGGACCTGATCGCTGATCTTGAGGCGGCGTTTGCCCGCATGCGTGCCGTCACATCGTAATAATCCGCTTTGTGGTGACCTGAAGAGAAATAAAACGAACAGACAATGGAGCATCAACTTGGCGGATAATACTGAGCTTGCGCGAACAACCGGACGCATTGGAACGGGCGTCATCGCCTTGAACGGGATCATCGGCTCAGGGATTTTCGCCTTGCCTGCCGTCGCGATGCAACAAGCCGGGTATTTCAGTCCGTGGGTTTTTCTGATCGCCGCGTTGCTGATCACAACAATCGCTTTGTCGTTTGCAAGAGCGGCGAGTTTTTTTAAGGAAACCGGGGGGCCGATTGTCTACACGACCCATTCCTTCGGCCGGTTTGTCGGATTCCAGACAGGGTGGCTGCTTTATATCAGCCGCGTCGCGGGGCTTGCGGCGAGCTCGAACCTGCTCGTGAGCTATGCAAGCTGGTTCCTGCCGGCGCTTGATACGCCCCTGATCCGGCCAATGGCAGTTGCAATGCTGATTTCTTTCTACACCTGGATCAACTATATCGGCGTGCGCAACAGTCTGACGCTGCTTTATGTCCTGACGATCTTGAAGCTTGCGCCGCTGTTTCTTCTCGTGCTGTTCGGCCTGCCGTCAACGGAACTGGACGCCATCATAGGCGCGAGCGTTCCCGAAATGAGAGCGCTTGGAGAAGCGATCCTCATCCTCATGTACGCGTTTATCGGTTTTGAAGTGGCGGTCATTAACGCCGGCGAGTCAAAGAATCCGAAGGCCGACATTCCCATTGCATTAGTAACGACCGTTGCGCTGGTCTCGGTCTTCTATATCGCAATCCAGGTCGTCTCGATTTCAGTCGATCCGGCTATTGCGGAAACGAAAACGCCGCTCGCTCAGGTTGCTGAACGACTCATCGGTCCCATCGGGGCGTCCATTTTGGCGTTGGGGGCCGTTTTTTCGATCGCGGGCTCCAGCGCCACGTCGATGCTCGTGGGACCGCGATTGACCTTCGCCCTGAGCAAGCAGGAAACGATACCTAAATGGTTCGCAGCGGTTCATCCGAAGTTCGGGACACCGGGCAATTCCATCCTGTTTTGCGGCGGCCTCGGGATTTTGCTCGGCGTTAGCGGCGGATTTGTCTGGCTGGCGACGGTTAGCACGCTGGTACGTTTCATTACCTATGCGTTGACCATCGCGTCCTTGCCGCGGATAGAAAAAACAATGGACAAAGACCCGCGACAATTCGCGATTCCTGGCGGTTTGATCGTGCCCGTTTTCGCCTTCCTGCTTTCGATCTGGTTGGTAGGACATGCTTCATTAAAGGCGTGGGCCGCAGCGATCTTTTTGTCGCTGATCGGAAGCGCATTTTATTTCATCAGACGCCAGCGCTTTATCACAAGGACGGCGCAACTAAAGCAACGGTAGCAAATTCAGTTTCATGATCGAAAACCATTTCAGCTACTTCGGGTGGCTAAAGCGACAAAAGCTCTAATCAGAAATACTTCGAAATGAGAGATTCTTAAAAATCGAATTCCTTATACCCGCTAGACGTTGCGATCAAAATAACGCGTTCGTCGGCATGGATATCACCCCTGTCGAGTAATCGTCTCAGTCCGCTGAGGCTGGCGGCTGAAGAAAGTTCCATATAAAATCCGTTCTGCGCCAATATCCGCTGGTCGCTCACTGCCGCGTCATCGTTCACGACGACAACGCCGCCTTGCGACTGCTTTAAGGCGTCAATCGCCTGATACGTTACCGTTGACCCGGCAATGGAGATTTGGCGCGTGTGTCCTTCAAAATTCCCTCGATAGTCGCTTCCCCGGAGGACCGAATCTATTCTTGAAAATGGTTCGACGGCGTAAAGCCGAGGCACTCGCTGAATAAGGCCGTTTTCCTTTAAAAATCGAAATCCTTCGAAGACGCCCCAAATGAGGTCCGCACGAGATGTAGGAACGATAATGGCGTCGACGCCCTGTGCGCCCGTTTCCTCGAAAAGTTCGAATGCAATTGTCCTTAGTCCGTCCACGCCGAAATGATTGCTGCCGACAGGCGAGTTAATGTAATTGGTGACCGGAAACCAGCCGTCTTCAGTTGCGCGTTTTTCGACATATTCCCACCGGTCAAGAGAGTTCTTTGCCTCGACTAATCGGGCGCCGGTCGCCGCAATGGCACGCCGCCAGATCGGATTCATATCATGCGTCGTAACAATCACGCATTGAAGACCGGCCCGCGCAGCATAGGCCGCAATCGACGCGCCTGCGTTCCCGGAAGACGCTCCGATCACCGTCTCGGCTCCGATATCCGATGCGCGGGTGACGGCGAGTGCGCTCATCCGGTCTTTGTGCGAACCTGTGGGGTTTTGTCCTTCACATTTTACGAAAATAGCGCCGGTTCCTATGCCGTCGGCGAGCGCTGGCGCGGCGATTAAAGGCGTGCCGCCTTCGCCGAGTGTCGTAAAATTGGTATAAGGCAAACACGAAGCGTATCGCGTCATGCCTTTATGCCCAGAATTCACTTGCCATGCGTCGGCGCTATATAATTGGCGAACGCTTGCCGGGTAACCTTCTGCTAGGCACAACGGGCAACCGGTGAAGTAGTCGGCTAGTTCATGCTTCGTTTTGCAACGGAGGCATTCAATTCCAATAAGGTTGGAATTCAATTTATGACGGGCTTTTGCTGATTTGTGCGACTTAGCGCCGACATTCGTCGAGTTTGTCAAATCTAAATCCCCGATTTCCTCACATGATTCATACAAGGCAAATTCATACGATACTCATGACAGACAATAATCTTGACCTTATTCTTATCGATAATCCATTGTGCAAGTTTTTTGACTAGCGTTTCTATTGCAAGCGGAACATCGCGTCATATTCTTCTCGCTGCAGCGCCATTAGTTAAAATCCTGGTGCCGATGTTGTCTTTTGTAAGCTTGTAGATTGTCATAAGGGCAACGTTACTTTGTGGCACCATCGATGAAAATAATGCATGCAAAAGTGGTGGAGGAAAGTATCCCGTTTGCTGCTAACTGTTTATCGCTGACCCGCTGAAGTCATAACATAAAAGAATAAGTATCGGAAATAATTCGATTTGACCGTATAGGGTCGCGTGGGGTCATTATGGACCCGATGGCACTGTTGTGGCGTCATCCCACGGGATTATTCGTGGCGATCTGATTTATGTCCGGGAGGGCCGAAGGCGTCATGCGTGGCGCCTGGGATGTGATTGAGGAGGGGCTAAGAAATGAAATTAGGAAATGAAAGGTTGCGCGGAATATTCGGGAATACGGCGCTTTGCACGACGATGTTGCTTGGTTTGCAGGCGACCTTCAGCGTCGGTTACGCGCAGGAAAACGGCGATGCGGCAGGGGGCGACGGGGACACGATCGTTGTCACCGGCACGAGGCGAGCCGACCGCACGGTCGGAAACTCAATGATTCCGATTGACGTGATAGGCGGCGATGCTCTGGAAAAAAGCGGCACTGCGGACCTGACGGATATTCTGCGGACCCAAGTCGTATCGCTCAATGTCCAGCGTTACGTTACAAATGACGGAAACGTGTTTCAGCGCCCTTTCACCTTGCGTGGTCTTGCGCCCGATCAAACGCTCCTGCTGATCAATGGAAAGCGTCGTCATCGCTCGGCGCTAATCGCTACCAGCCGTCTGCCGCAGACATTGGGAGCGCAGGGACCCGATCTGGCGACGATTCCTTCGAACGCCATCAGCCAACTTGAGGTCCTGCGGGACGGCGCATCGGCGCAATATGGGTCGGACGCCATTGCGGGTGTTCTCAACGTTAATCTAGCTGAGGATAGCGACGGTTTCCGCCTGAGCACGCAATATGGGCAGTATTATGAAGGAGACGGTGAAGAAATCAGCGTTCAGGGCAACATCGGATTGCCGTTGGGCGATTCCGGCTTTTTCCATGTGGCGCTGGAATATGTGAATTCGGAAGAAACCTCGCGCGGCGCACAGCGGCCGGATGTGGCCGCGCTCGTCAGCGCGGGAACGATCGATATTGAGGATGTGCCGGAAAACGGTCTCGGACAGCGTTGGGGCAATCCCGACGGCAGCGCATTCCGGTCGTTTTTCAACGCCGGGATCGATCTCAACAATAATTTGGAAGCTTATCTGTTCGGCAACTATAGCCGAACAAACGGAGTAACTAGCTTCTTTTACCGCAATCCAGTGTCGCGGACGGAAATTTTCTCTAGCGTTCCATTGACGACCATGCCTGGGGGCGAGCGCTTCAGTTTCACCTCTGTCTTTCCGGGCGGGTTTTCGCCACAGTTTGAAGCGACGACCACGGACTGGAGCGCGGCAGGCGGCGTACGCGGCGATCTCGCCGAGAACTTGAGTTTCGACGCAAGTCTCTATCACGGCGAAAACAAGACTGATTATCATCTAGGTCAAACTGTAAACCCGTCGCTCGGACCGGCGTCTCCGACCGAGTTCGACCCAGGCACACTGACCCAGCGTGAGACGACGGCGAACTTGGATTTCGTCTATCTTATGGATGTCGCCGCATTCGTTTCACCGCTCAACGTGGCTGTTGGCGCTGAATACCATCGTGAGGACTACCTGATAACGCTCGGCGACCAGGCATCCTGGGAGGTAGGGCCGTTTGCTTCTTCCTTTGCCGATCCGGACGGTGGAATGACAGTTCCGCTCGCCGTGGGATCGAGCGGCTTCCAGGGGTTTAATCCGACTGAGGTCGGCGATTTCGGACGTTGGAACTACGCGCTTTATCTCGATCTCGAAGCAGATCTGACCGAACGGATCTCTGGCGGTGTAGCTATTCGCTTCGAAGATTTCGACGATTTTGGCACGACCTTTAATTATAAGGTCTCGGGCAGGGCGGAACTTTTCGACGGCGTTGCGATCCGTGGTTCTGTGAACACAGGCTTTCGGGCGCCGACGCCGGGGCAGGCGAATCTTTCCCAAACCTCGACCAATATTGATCTGTCAACTGGGGCGACGCTTATCAGCGGACAAATTCCGCCGACAAATCCGGTCGCGATGTTTTTTGGCGCCGAGCCGCTGAGTGTCGAAGAGTCATTCAATTTCGCTGGCGGACTGGTGCTCAATATCCCCGGCGGTGTTCGGATCACTGCCGATTATTTTAACATTAAACTCAATGACCGGATCAGTGTGTCGGGCGATATTCCGATTGGTCCAGCCGAGCAAGCGGCGCTGATCGCCTCAGGAATCACAACTGGAGGGTCGCTCAGCTCAGTTCGATTTTTCACCAATGCGTTCGACACCCGAACCCAAGGCGTCGATGTTGTCGCAACTTATCAAACGCCGTTCGTGGGAGATTCATCACTAAATCTTTTAGGGACCTTCAACTATACCGATACGAAGGTGACAGCGGTTCGCAATATGACGGCCATCGACCGCGAGCGGACGCTTGAGCTGGAGGATTTCACGCCGCACTACCGCGCCCTTGCGGAGGCCACGTTGCGCACTGGCCCGTTTTCAGCACTCATTCGCGGCAATTATTACGGTAAGTGGACAGACTATGGCGGTTCGCCGGCCGACGATCAAACATTTGGCGCAGAATGGCTTGTGGATTTCGAGCTCGGCTACGACGTGAATGATAATGTTCGCTTGGCGGTAGGCGCGGAGAACATATTTGATAATTACCCGGACCTCGACACGCGCGCGGGGAATATCAGCAGCGGCCTCATTTATCCGCGCTTCGCGCCGCAGGGCTTTAACGGCGGCTTCTGGTACGTGCGCGCCACAGCCGAATTCTAGGCGGATTGACCGTTGGAGAAACCGCCGCCCTGAGCTGTTATTGGGCGGCGGTTTTGATTTTCAAATCGATGGTGGGTACAGGGCGTGAGTGTGAGCTCGATTGACAAGAGATTGCAGGATCTCGGTATTGAATTGCCCCTGCCGGCGACGCCTGTCGCGAGTTACGCGCCTTTTATCGTCGTCGGGGACTTTGTCTATGTATCAGGGCAATTGCCGCTTTCCCGGGGAAAGATGACGGCAAGGGGGCGGGTTGGCGAGGAGGTGGGCATCGAGGAGGGCGTGCGCGCCGCCGCTCTTTGCGCTGTAAATCTCATGGCTCAGCTCAAGGTGGCTTGCGGCGGTAATTTAGCCCGTGTTCGAAGCATTGTCAGGCTCGGGGGATTCATCGCCAGTGGCAAAGAGTTTTTCGACCAACCCGTTGTGATGAATGGTGCTTCGGATCTTTTCCTCAGTGTATTTGGAGAGGTTGGCAAACATTCGAGAACCGCCGTTGGCGTAAGTGTGCTGCCGTTAAACGCCCCTGTCGAAGTGGACGCAATTGTCCGTTTAGACAGGAACGGAGAGCGTTGAGAACAAGGAAAATCGAAATGAAAAAGGCTTTGGCAATATCGATAATGCTCATGTTCGCCGGTATGCCGGCAAAAGCACACGTCATGATAAAGTCGTCGAATATAGAACACGGCGGCATATATGACGCGGCGCCTAAAAATCCAGTTCCGGAAAATTTAGAATTCGCATTTAACGGCGACGTCGGTCTCGTGGATATTCGGTTGGAAACGTCGACGGGCGAATCTATCGAACTTGAATATGTGAAACCGAAGGAATTTCAGACAGTGTTTGTCATTCCCCTTCCGTCTCTTGGGTCTGGCTCGTACGTATTTTATTGGCGCGCTATCGCAAAGGACGGTCATGCCATGAGCGGCAAGATTGAGTTCTCGGTTAGATAGCGTCCTTATGCCTGACGCGATTTCTCTATTCAGTTTTATTATTCAGTTCGGATATAACGCCGCCACATTAATGTTCATCGGCATGCTGGCCATTTGTGCGACGGGCGTTAAGCGAACGCTTGGAATATCGGCGTCTGGCGTATTGTCGATTATGGTTCTGTGCTTTTATGCTACGCGGCTGCTACTTGCGAATGCGAAACTGGGCGGAACGATGGTTGCAGCCGTCAATTCCGACACCTTTCCGTGGATCTGGCGGACCTATAATGTGCAGGCTTACGCCGTAATCGTCGGTTGTCTTTCGGCTCTTATAGGCGCGCTGAATCAGCAACGGCTGGCAATGCTGGCGGCGGCTTTAATCCTCAGTGCGGGGTTTGGGCTCGCTGGTCACACGCAAGGGCTTGAATCGCCTGGCGTCATGCCGTGGCTCGTAGGCTTTCATGTTCTTGTAGCTGGGTTCTGGTTTGCAGCGCCGGTTGCGCTTTGGCCTGCCACCGCTATTGACGACAAAGAGCTCGTGGGGCGACTTGAGGCATTTAGTCGTATCGCCCAATTCGCCATCCCCGCTCTCTTCGCCCTAGGCCTTGTTCTCGCGTGGCGACTGGCGGGGGGGTGGGAGGGGTTGACTGGTTCTGCATACGGGCGACTGCTTCTCGGAAAGTTGGCTGCAGCCTCCATCGCGCTCGCGTTGGGTGCCTTTAACAAATTTTCTGTAACTAAACGGATAAAATTTGAACAGGAAGCGGGACGCAGAGCTTTGCGATTCACGCTTAGCGCCGAATTTGCGCTTTTCTTGTTTGCTGTGGGTTCGATAGCATACGCGACAACAATTGCCGGTCCAAAAGCATAATATGTTAATCATGCCGAAGGTGCTAAACGGAATACACGCCATGCGTGACTATCGCGCAGAATTGACACTTACCTGCCAGCGCCATAGGTCGCCAACATTTTAATCGGCATTTTGATAGGTCTGCGTTTGGCAATTCTCCCACTTTGAATATTTAAGCCACTTGATACTTGGTCGAGTCGGGCGCCTTCCCTAAATTCGATGATATTGCGGGGAAAGTTTGAGTGAGCATAGCATTCCCAGCGTATAATAGAGCAAAGACCCAGTGTGAGAGGGGCTTAAATGCCGGATACGATATCGGAAGCGCCAGTCGTCTGGTTCGAGGACGTTCGTCGCGAGGACGTGGCTTTGGTCGGCGGCAAGAACGCCTCGCTGGGGGAAATGGTCCGCAGCCTCGGCGACCGCGGCGTGCGCGTGCCGCCGGGATTTGCAACCGTCGCCGGCGCTTATTGGCGCTTTCTCGAAGCCAATAGCCTCAACGAGGTCATCAAAAACCGCCTTGCGGAGTTCAAATCAGGCAAAGCGTCGCTGGCGGAAACGGGCAATGCGATCCGATCGGCGTTTCTCAAGGGGGACTGGCCGGGCGACCTCGCGAGCGCCATCGCCGAGGCGTATCACAAGCTTTGCGAGCGCATCGGAGAGAAGGACGCCGACGTCGCCGTGCGCTCCAGCGCCACGGCAGAGGACTTGCCTGACGCCAGCTTTGCCGGCCAGCAGGAGACGTTTCTCAATATCCGCGGCGAGGACGAGCTTTTAGCGGCGTGCAGGAAGTGTTTTGCGTCTCTCTTTACCGACCGGGCGATCAGCTATCGCGAGGCGAAAGGCTTCGATCACCTGAAGGTCGCCTTGTCGATCGGCGTGCAGCAGATGGTGCGTTCGGACCTTGCCGGTTCGGGCGTCATGTTCACCATCGACACGGAAACGGGTTTTGATCGCATTGTCCTTATCAACGCCGCCTGGGGACTTGGCGAAACCGTCGTGCAGGGCCAAGTCGATCCCGATGAATACCAGGCCTATAAGCCGTTGCTTGCGAATGGTGGGTTGAAGCCCGTTCTGCGCAAAAAGCGCGGCGATAAAATCATCAAGATGGTCTATGCGCGCGGGGGCGAACGTGCGACGCGGACCGTGCCGACATCGCTCGCCGAGCGCGAAGCTTTTGTGCTCGGCGATGAGGAGATATTACAGCTCGCCCGCTGGGCCTGCGAGATCGAACGCCATTACGGCGTTCCGATGGACATCGAATGGGCGAAAGACGGCCATTCGGGCGAGATTTTCGTCGTTCAGGCGCGGCCAGAAACGGTGCAGTCCCATGCACAGACGGGCGTCTTCAAAAGCTACGGCATCAAGTCGAAAGGCCGAACGCTGGCGACCGGCCTCAGCATTGGCGGCGCCATCGTCAGCGGCAGGGTCTGCCTGATCCGCGATCCGGGCGAGATCGGCCGGTTCGAGGACGGCTCCGTTCTGGTGACGGAAAACACCGATCCCGACTGGGTGCCAATTATGAAACGCGCGGCGGCGGTCGTCACCGATCACGGCGGGCGCACGTCCCATGCAGCGATTGTCAGCCGCGAGCTTGGCCTGCCGGCGGTTGTCGGAACAGGCAACGCCACGCGTGTTCTCCATGACGAACAGGAAGTCACCGTTTCCTGCGCGGAAGGCGAGGAAGGGTTTATCTATGAAGGCGTCGCCGACTTTGACGTCGAGGAGTTAAGCGTTTCCGACATTCCTGCGACCAAGACCCAAATTATGCTCAATCTCGCCAATCCGGCCGCGGCCTTTCGCTGGTGGCGGCTGCCCGCGGACGGTGTCGGTTTGGCGCGCATGGAATTCGTGGTGTCGAACCATGTAAAAATCCATCCGATGGCGCTCGCGCATTTCGATGCGTTGAAGGATGAGGATGTGAAGCGACAGATCGACGAGCTGACGCGAGGCTATGAGAAGAAGGCCGATTATTTTGTGGATCAGCTGGCGCTCGGGCTGGCGCGCATCGCCGCCGCATTGCATCCGAAACCGGTGATCGTCCGGATGAGCGATTTCAAGACCAACGAATATGCAGGGCTGATCGGCGGCGCGGCGTTCGAACCGAAGGAAGCCAATCCCATGATTGGTTTCCGCGGCGCGTCGCGTTATTATTCGCCCCGCTATCGCGACGGTTTCGCTCTTGAATGCCGGGCGATCCATCGATTACGCGACGAAATGGGCTTTGAAAATGTCGTGGCGATGATCCCCTTTTGCCGGTCGGTAAAGGAGGCGGATCGGGTGTTGGAGGTGATGGCGCAGAACGGCCTGAAGCGCGGAGAAAATGGACTTCAGGTCTATGTCATGTGCGAGATTCCCTCGAATGTCA
The DNA here is from genome assembly GCA_030428745.1 of Alphaproteobacteria bacterium. Taxonomy (GTDB): domain Bacteria; phylum Pseudomonadota; class Alphaproteobacteria; order Caulobacterales; family Parvularculaceae; genus Hyphococcus. The sequence goes on along the minus strand of JAUIEG010000001.1, from coordinate 73,327 downwards.
TTCTTGCGCAGGCGTTCGCGGAACGCTTTGACGGGTTTTCCATCGGCTCGAACGACCTGACGCAGTTAACGCTCGGCGTTGATCGGGATTCGGAAGATCTCGCCGATCTATTTGATGAGCAGGATGCTGCAGTGAAATGGATGATCAGGAACGTTATTGCGGAGGCGCACAAAGCGGGCGCGAAAGTCGGTCTGTGCGGTCAGGCGCCCAGCGATCATCCGGAATTTGCGCGCTTCCTGGTCGAGTGCGGAATCGACTCAATATCTGTCACGCCCGACAGTTTTATCTCCGTCAAGCATCATGTCGCGGAAGCGGAGCGAAAGCGCGGGGGACAAGCCCGGAACGAAGATAAGAATAAGTAGCAAGCGGAGGAATTCGCTCCCCATGCGCATAGCGGTTTTTGAAACGGAAGAGCGTGAAGCGCCCGTATTTGAACGCTTCAAAGCCGATCATGATTTGCGCCTGATCAGGGAACCGTTGCAGGTCGGTAATACGAACGAATTTTCTGATGTCGAGATTGTCTCGACATTTATCTATTCAAAGCTCGATCGCAGTGTGTTGGAGCGCCTGCCAGCGTTGAAAATGATTGCAACGCGCTCAACGGGGTTCGACCATATCGATACGGCGTATTGTGCGGAGCGGCGCATTCTCGTCTGCAACGTCCCGACCTATGGCGAAAACACCGTCGCCGAACATGTTTTTGCGCTTCTGCTGGCTTTAAGCCACCGGCTGATCGAGGCCGTCGAGCGCGTGCGCATGGGCCCTTTTTCGCCGGAGGGTCTGCGCGGTTTCGATCTGGAAGGAAAGACGCTGGGCGTCGTCGGAACCGGCAATATCGGACGTCATGTCATTCGCATTGCGAGCGGGTTCGGCATGCAGGTTATCGCCTTCGACATTGCGCCGGATGACGCCTTCGCTGCGGCGCACAGTTTTGCTTATGTCGACCTTGACGAACTTCTTTCGAGGTCGGACGTGATCACCTTGCATGTGCCGGCCACTCCGGAAACGCGCCATCTTCTGTCCGCTGACGCATTTGCACAGATGAAGGATGGCGTGGTGGTCATTAATACGGCGCGCGGCGACGTCATCGAAACTCGTGCGCTGATCCAGGCGCTGACGAGCGGAAAGGTCGCTGCAGCCGGCCTCGACGTTCTGCCAGATGAGCCGCTCATCCGCGAAGAAGCGGAGCTGATTTGTTCGATATATTGCGACCGTCATGATCTGCGCAATCTCGTGGCGGATCATATCCTCATGCGCATGCGCAACGTGATCATCACTCCGCACTCGGCGTTCAATACGAATGAGGCCGTCGCGCGTATTGTCGAAACGACGGTCGAGAATATAGAGGCGTTTATTGATGGCGAACCGCAGAATATTGTCGCCGGAGCCGTGTGACCGGCGTATGTGTTTGAAAGTGAGGCAGCGAGATGCTCGATAGGAAGGTGAAGGTTGCCATTGCCGGGTATGGCGTCATTGGCAAACGGGTCGCAGCTGCGACTGCGCTGCAGGATGATATGGAGCTGGCCGGCGTTGCTGATGTCGCCAGCGACTGGCGGCTTCGCGCGGCGCAGCAGAAAGGCGTTCGCGTGTTCTCAGCTATTGACGCGCAAGCCGATGCGATGCGGCAAGCGGGTATTGAGATCGCGGGAAATTTGAACGATCTATTGGATGATGCGGACATCGTTGTCGATTGTACGCCGAAGCGAGTGGCTGCGAAAAACGTTCTCCTCTACAAGGAGCGAAAGCTAAAATTCATTGTTCAAGGCGGCGAAGCGCATGAAGTCGCGGGTCATTCCTTTGTTGCGGAAGCAACCTATGAAAGCGCATTCGGCAAAGACGCCACGCGGGTCGTTTCGTGCAATACGACGTCAATCGTTCGGACTTTGAGCGCCCTCAAGCGCGCAGGCCTTCTCAAGCGGGCGCGTGGAACGCTGTTGCGCCGGGCCACTGACCCCTGGGAAAGTCATGAGGGCGGCATCATGAATACGCTCGTTCCTGAAAAACACATTCCAAGTCATCAGGGCCCCGATGCGCAGAGCGTCGATCCGGAACTCGATGTCGTGACAATGGCGGTCAAAGTTCCGGAGACGCTCGCGCATCTTCATTTCTGGAATGTGGAATTGTCGCGTGCCGCGGAAAGGGAAGAAATATTGGCCGCTTTCCGCTCGTCGTCACGCATTTCCTTGATAAAAATGGGGGATGGATTGTCGGCGTTGAACTCCGTCAAGGAACTCATGGCTGACCTCGGGCGGCCTCACGACAATCTATACGAAGTCGCCCTTTGGGAGGATCTTGTAACCGTTCAGGGAACTGAGGTCTTTTACGCCTATATGGTCGATAACCAGGCCATCGTCATCCCGGAGACAATCGACGCTATCAGGGCGCTGACAGGAAGCGAACGCGACGGCGCCGCGTCCATCGCCAAAACGAATGCTTCGCTTGGTATCGGAGACGGATTCTACCGATGATCAAGGCGTGTTATATGCGGAGTCTAAAATCATATTCTGGCAGAGCGTATCATCCATGGAATCCATGGAATGCTAAACTCAGGGCTCATGTTTGATCATGGCCGCAAGAATTCTAAGAGTTCAGATTATCTCGTTCGTCACGTTCTTGGCTATTGCCGGCGGCTTCCCGCTGGCGTCTGCAAAGGGTCAGAAGGCGGAATTAGACCCACATGCCGATAGACCGATGAATTTGACCATACATTGTTATGTGCCAATGGGAGAAGGCTTGATCACGGCCATTAACAGCCTGGAGTCCAAGGTAGGCATCTCGCACAAGCCGGATCATTCAATCGGATTTGATGAGATGAATATGTCGTTCGCCGTTGCAAATCCTATCGATCTTTCCGCTTTCGCTGTCGGCGAGCGGGTTCATTTCCTGCTGAAGTTGGAAAGAGGCAAGGAGGATTATATTGCGGCGCTGTGTTCCTTCGATAGCGATAAAGACGCTTACAAGTCTTGCATGAAGGAATTTCATAATGAAGCAATGCGGATTGCGGCGGCGACGATCGAAGAATGCACGATGGATGACATGGAGTCGCCGTAAGTCTCTGTAGTCGGCGAAAGCAGCGACTGCATTGGATCGATGCTGGGCGAAAATGTATCTCGTTCGCTTGATACGAGCGGCTATATCCTGATAGTCGATTCGTTACGAAAGGTCAGCTGTACGCCAACAATAGAAATAATTGCCCCGATAATTGTTACCAGAGAGACCCGTTCATCGAAAAAGAGAACACCAAAAAGAACGCCGAGGAAAGGCACAAGGAAGCTGAACGCATTGGCGCGTGATAATTCCATGATTTGTAATACGCGTTGCCAAAGCCAGAAAGCGAGGGCTGTTCCGAACAGCGCTAACGTGAAGAGGCTGACCACAAAGGCCGGAGCCCAATGAATACCACCAGCATTCTCGGTGAGGCCCGCCATAAACGCGAGCGGAAGCGCACCCAAAATCAATTGCCAGCCCATGGCGGCGGACGGGCGAATGTTGCCTGCGAGTTTTTTAATGGCGATGTTTCCAATTGCGACGCCAACAGCAGCAAGGACGACATAGGCGACGCCTTTCGCGGTTGCCGCGCCCCCGCCGGCGGTCAATTGAGGCGACGCTGAAATCAGAACCCCGACGAAGCCAATGCCTAAACCGAATTTAGTGCGCGCGTGGAGGCGTTCCGCCAGAAAAAAGCGAGCGAGCATTGCGGCGAGCAGGGGCTGCGTGTTCGCGATGATCGTGGCGAATCCGGGCGCGACAAACTCCGCCGCGTGAAACATTCCCAGATAGCCAAGCGTTGTTGCGCCAAATCCCGCGAGCATAAGCCACGCCCATATTCGAGGGCTTTTGGGGATGGGCGCGCCGGAGACCGCCGCTACTATTAGTAACACACTGCCTGCGATCGCGGCGCGCATCGCCGCAAAGGTGAGGTGCGGAGCATGGGGGAGCCCAAGCGTAATGAGAGGATAACAACTCGCCCATAGCACCATGACAATGACTGCGCCGAGGCCTGCTTGTACGCGTGCGTTGCCTCTTAGGGTGAGCATTTTGATAAATGGCGGATGTAGCTTCATGTTATCGACGCCGTCACGCCGCATATAGGGCGGTTGATCCGCGGCTTATTTCGGATCGACATAACGGTTCAAATCGAGAAGGCCTGCCTCCAAAGGATGCTGCCGTATCATCTGGTCCTGGAAGAAATCGGCTGTCTCCCAGAATGTCGAGCTCGACCGGCGAACGCCGTAGGCGGCGACAAACGCGAGCCAGCCGCCGTCATCATGGATGGCGGATAAATCGTTCACAAACCGCGGCAGCATTTGTTCGTCAACGACGAAGAAGAAATTTGGGTAGCTGCCGATCTGGCCGCGAAGAATTGTGAGCGTGTCTTTCTCAGGCTCAAGTCTGAGCGATTCTGCGAAAAGAAAAGCGACATTCGTGTGCGCCTTGTCATGTATGAATGAGAAGGCAAGGTCGGGGCCAGCCTTGCGCTTGACTCTGAGCAAAGACAGCTCGGGCAGGAACTCAACCCAGGGCGCGGTCTTCGATGAAAGCCGAGATAGCAGCAGGCTTTGCGGCGACAGCGAACCGCCGCGGTCAATCGGCCGGTTTAGCGGGTCGGCTTTTGGCGAAACGCCGCTGGCGCTCTTCAGGACGCGTAAGAGCAGCTCGGATTTCGCGTCGCCGGTTCGATAATCGATCTGGACGCCGTGATCGATATCGATCTGTTGTTGATGCATTAACACTCGGATCTTTGTGTGGCCGCCGCGATACCAGCTTTGATGAAGGTCGCGCCGCCGGCCCGGCGGCAAAAAGGAAAGAAATAAGTCTTCGCTCTCCATGCGGAGGAGGTCCATATAGAGCCGCGTTCCGACCTGATGCTCGACGGAACCGAAGACATCAAAACCGGCGACGAGATTGTAATAGATCCGTTCTAACGTCGGATAATCGATGACCCAGGCGGTTTCGGGAATATCGCCGACAAATCCGGAAATGACGGACGCGTTATCGAAATGCCGGAATACGGTTAGGATCGGCGCGCCTGTGACAGACGATCCCTTCCAAATGGCGTCGATAGAAGGGCCGAGCCTTTCCGGGTCAGCGTCGTCATAGCGCTTTCGACGAAAGTCCTCATAGCGCCGGTGGTGATCGAGATAGACGGGCACGAGCCGCTCAAGGAGCGGTCCTGACGCGTGTTCCGCCGGAAGGCCCAGATAAGGAGCGGCGTCTTTCAAATAGCTGGGATCGGTGATCGATAAATCGGAAGCAGGATCGAGAAACATCACCCAGAAGCGGTCTTCAATGACATTTACGGCGACCTGACCGCTGCAGACGGGTCCGCGTATGAACGTCCGGATAAAATACTCAGGATCGTCAAGCAAAAACCGGTAACGCGCTTCGGCCGGTATATCAGCGAACGAGATAAATGGATTCGACGCAACGGAAGGTTCGTAGGAGGGAAGCTCGCTGGGCGCGCTCCAACCTTCGGTGAAAAATATTTCTTTGAGACGCTCAAGGCGTTCCGGACCCAATTGATACGTCATATGGGTTTTGTGAAGAATCGTCTCGGTAATGGGTTCCAATCGATAGAAAAACACATCCGCGCCGGGATCGTCATAAGGGCGCCGCGTAGCGATAATCTCTATTGGCTGTCCCGGCGGCGTAAAGGACCGGACAAGCTGATAGAAAGGTCCGTCTTCCGCATCGTCAAAATAGAGATGCGCCAGAAAGAGATGTTCGTAGAGATAACGGGCGACAAGGCGTGACTTCGGCGACGGATCGTTCAGAAATGCTTCCCACGAAGCAATCTGGTCGCCGAGCACAGTCTCATCGTCTGTACTAATAAGATCGTCCAGCGGCGCCCCGTTTGCGACCCAGGCGCTCAACATTTTCCATTCGCCTTCTTCTAGCGGCGCCATGGCGTAAGGCATGCCGCCGAAAGGATTTTCGCGCTCGTATTTGTCGAATTCGGTTGGAACGGGGCAACTGAGCTTTCGGGTGACGTCGAGATCGATGTTCTTGGGAAGAGAAATGTTGGCCGGCAGCGGATGTTGCCGCCCGAGCGCCAGCATTCGCCAAAGAATTGAACTTTCGGGGTCTTCCTTGCCATGTGGCGCAATGTCCGCAAAACCGAGCCGCCTCCATTCCTCGGTTGTTGAAGCGTCGATTCCTAAACGGGTAAGCGTCGCGTCAGTTGTGCGCGCGGGATCATAAACCGGTTCTTTGCTGGCGCCGCGCGCTATCCCTTCCGGGGACGTCATCCGAAATTGACAGGGTGCGTCGTAACAGCCGTGGCAGACGACGCAGCGGCGTTCGATCATCGGCTTAATCATTTTTATATCGAGGGCCGTCATCGAACCGGCTGGCGTCTCGGCTATCTCCTCATGATTCTCGGATGGGCGCTTGCTGACAGTTTCAATCACAAGCGCGAACATCGCTGCTGCGAATAGGCCAAAGACAACGCTAGCTGCGAATAGCGATTGTTTCGACAACAGCCGTTTAAGCACAGAGCATTATCCTTTTCTTTATGGCCTATGCGGACTTCAGGTTAACCGCTTGCGAAACAACCAGGCCGCGGCTGAAAGCGTAAAGACGGCGATGAGCGCCATCGGCCAAGTATGCTCAAAAATCACCGAGGCGGGTACGTTCTTAAGGAAAACGCCTTTGCATATCACGATGAAATGCATGAGCGGATCGCTTTCGGCCAGCCATTGCAGCCAGACGGGCATGTTTTCCACAGGTGAAGCGTAACCGGAAATCAAAACGGCGGGCATCATATAGAAAAATAATCCGATCACGGCCTGCTGCTGGTTCGAAGCAAGAGTAGAAATGAAAAGGCCAATCCCCACGATCGATGTCAGAAAGATAATCATGGCGGCGAAAAGCAAAATGATCGAGCCGCGGAGCGGAACCTGGAGCACGAGCGATCCAAGCGCCAGCATGGCGACCGCGCTGGCGAGCGCGATCAACACGGCGGGAACGGCCTTGCCGATCATGATTTCAAAAGGCCGTATTGGCGAGACGAGGAGCTGTTCGAATGTGCCGAGTTCGCGTTCGCGCGCGATCGTCAAGGCCGACACCATGAATCCGACAACCATTGTAAGCACTGCGAACAGGGCGGGGGTTGCTGACCAGAGCGGCTCGAAATTAGGATTGAACCAGGCGCGCGCTACAATAACCGTTGGTGGGCGGATATCATCGCCGGCAAGTTCTTTGTTAAAGTCGGCGACAATACGCGCCGCGTAGCCTTCCAAAATTTGCGCCGTATTGGAGCGACGGCCGTCAAGAATTAACTGAACTTTCGCCGGCTTCCCCGCTGCAATACTGCGCGAAAATGCTGAATCGAGTCGAATCGCCATGGCCGCTTGTCTTGAATCGATCGCGGCAGCGGCGCCTTTCCAACTGTCGAAATACAGAATTTCGCTGAATGTGGGCGAGCCATCGAAGCGGGCGATAAGATCGCGCGACACCGTTCCGGCGTCTTCATTATAGACAGCGACGGGGATGTTCTTGACTTCCTGGGTGATGGCGAACGCATAGATTAACAGCAAAAGGGGAGGCGAATAGAGCACAAGCCAGCGCGTTTTCGCGTCCAGCGCGCTCGCCAGCAATTCTTTTACGATGAGCGTTCGGATTCTGAGCCACATAAAATCAATCCAGCCGCCGTCGCGTGGCGAGCGCGGTGAGAATGAAGAAGATGCCTGCTATCATTGCGATCCCCAAGGCGTCCGGAATGAGAACGCTTGGGATGTTTCCAGCGAGAAACAGGGATTGCAGTGAAGAAATGTAGTATTTGGCCGGAATAACATAACTCACCAGACGCAGGGCAAGCGGCATGCTTCCAATTTCAAAGACGAAGTTCGAAAAATAAAACGCCGGCAGGAAGGCGGACATGACGGAAAGCTGACCGGCGAGAAGCTGATTGCGCGTGATCGTCGAGATGAGAAGGCCCTGTCCGAGCGCCGCCAGCATGAAGAGGGCTGAAAGCAGCGTCAAAACAAGGAACGATCCGCGAAAGGGAACGCCGAAAACGAAGACGGCTGTAGCGACGGAAATCGTCATTGATATCATGCCAAGTGCGAAATAGGGCGCAAGCTTGCCGATTAATAATTCCGCAACGCCAATTGGCGTCGCCAAAAGCGCCTCCATGGTGCCGCGTTCCCATTCGCGCGCGACAACGAGCGCCGTCAGCAGTGCGCCAATCAGCATGAGGATAATGGCGACGGAGCCCGGCACGAGATAGTTCCGGCTTGAAATTTCCGGGTTGAACCAGACGCGGGGTTCAAGGTTCACAAGGACCGGTTGAAGCGATTGACCGCGGCTGATCGATTCTTGCGTCAGCCAGTTCGCCCAGAGCCGTTCGATATAAGCGCTAACGAGTTCGGCGGTGTTGGGATCGCCGCCATCGACGATAACCTGGATCGGCGCAGTGTCGCCACGATAGGCGACAGCGGCGAATTTGGCAGGCAGAACGACGACCGCCTTGATGTCGCCGGCGACGAGGGCGTCTTCCAACTCGCGCCGATCATGGCCTTTCTCGATGCGGAAATAGGGCGAATTGACGAGCGCTGATTCAAAGCTGCCGGTTTCAGGCGTCGCCTGCTCGACGACCAATCCAATATTGAAGTAGCGCGGGTCGAAGGTGACGCCATAGCCGAAAAGAAACAACAGGATGAGAGGCAATATGACGGCGACGAGAATATTGCTGGGATCGCGGATGACCTGAACCGTTTCCTTGCGGATAAGCCCCGTCATTCTTCGCCGCGCTGAATGATTGAAGGAGGGAAAGAGTTTCATATTGCCTCCCGCTCGTCGAATTCGCGCACGAGCGTGATAAAAGCCTGTTCAAGGGTCGGCGCATCGGCGCCTTCGCGCCGCGAACGGGTCTTGAGTTCATCGGGAAGGCCTTCAGCGATCACCCGACCGCGAAATATCAGCGCAATACGATCGCAATACTCGGCTTCGTCGAGAAAATGGGTCGTCACCATGATGGTGACGCCGCGTCGGGCCATGGCGTTAATATGCGTCCAGAATTCCCGGCGCGTGCGCGGATCGACGCCGGATGTCGGCTCGTCGAGAAACAAAACATCCGGATCATGCAAAACGGCGCAGGAAAGGGCGAGGCGCTGTTTATAGCCCAGCGGCAGTCTTGCGGCCTGGGCCTCAAGGTAGGGTGCGAAGTTGAACGTCGTGATCGCCTGATCGAGTGCGGCGGTCTTGCGCTTTCCTGACAAGCCGTATGCGCCGGCGAAAAACTCCAGGTTCTGACGAACGGTGAGATCGCCGTAGAGCGAAAATTTCTGCGCCATATAACCGAGGCGCGCCCGCGCCTTGCTTGGCGCCGCCGCGAAGTCCAGTCCTGAAATGCGGGCGTGGCCCGACGTGGGGCGCAACAGCCCGCAGAGCATCTTGAACGTGGTTGATTTGCCGGCCCCGTTCGGTCCGATGAGACCGAACACTTCTCCTCGCCGGATAGAGAACGTGATCTGGTCGGCGGCGGTAAAGTCGCCGAACTTTTTCGTCAGCGCGTCGGCTTTAATGACGATCTCGTCGGGCGCTGCACCATGGACCGGGCGCGCCGTGAAAGGCGAGCGCTTTTTCGGCCCGCCGCCAAGGCTCGCCATAAAGGCGTCTTCGAAGCGGGGAGGGACCTTCTCGATCTCAGCGTCCGCTAGCGAAAGCGCGCTACGCAACTGATCCTCCGCCATAGGGTTGTTGAGAACGAGACGAATGGTGTTTCCCTGAATGACGCCGTCGAGAATTTCCGGCGCCTCCATCGCCCGCATCAACACATCGCGTTTGTCGCCCGGCATGTTGCGGATCAGGGCGACCTTTCCTTCGACTTTATGCGTGAAGTCAACGGGCGGCCCGTGATAGACAGGTTTTCCTTCACTGAGCAGGATCACAGATTCGCAGCGTTCGGCCTCGTCGAGATAGGCGGTGCTCCACACGACGCCGATACCTTGATCGGCCAGTTCCAGGATCATACGCCACAATTCGCGCCGGGAGATCGGGTCGACGCCGACGCTCGGTTCGTCGAGAAGCAATAGCTGCGGCGCTCCCATCAATGCGCACGCAAGACCGAGTTTTTGTTTCATGCCGCCAGACAGTTTCCCGGCGCGCCGTTTTGTGAATTGCGCCAGGTTAGTAAAATCAAGCAACCGTTCGAAAACGCCGCCGCGTTCGCTTTCGTCAACGGAGCGCAGGTCCGCGTAAAGATGAAGATTTTCAATGACGGTAAGATCTTCATAGAGGCCGAAATGCTGCGGCATGTAGGCGATCGAGGGACGCGCGTTGGCGATCTCACGAACGCTGTCGAAGCCGCACACTGTCAATGCGCCTTCATCGGGCGCCAACAGACCCGCCATCAGGCGCAAGAGCGTGGTCTTGCCCGCGCCGTCCGGCCCGACGACACCAGTGATAGCCCCGGCCGCGATCGACGCCGTGACGGCGTCAATGGCAGGCGGGCCGGTTTTGACGAAGCGCTTCGTCACGCGGTCGATTTGCGCGAGCGGCCGGCCCACGGGGCTCAGCCTTCGGCGTCAAGCTGAAGGGTGACGGTCACAGGCATGCCCTGCCGCAGACCGCCGTCCGGATTATCGACGATCACGCGCACGCGATAGACGAGGCTTGTGCGAAGCTCTTTCGTTTCGACCGATTTCGGCGTGAATTCGGCGGTCGGCGAAATGAACCCGACTTGTCCGTCATATTGCTCGCCGGAATCGGTGCGCACGGCAGCAACCATGCCGGGACGGATATTGCCGAGATCCGGTTCTGCGACATAAGTTCGAACCCAGACCGGCGAAGAGAGAGACAAGGTGTATATGGGCTGCCCGGCGGCCACGACCGCACCGGGTTCACGTACCCGCGTTAAGATCACGCCGTCATTGGGCGCGGCAAGATCGGTGTCGGAGAGGCGCCGTTGCGCGAGACTTAGGGTAGCCTCGTCCGCGTTCAGTGCAGCGCGCGCAGCCTTAATGTCTTCTTCGCGCGACCCGCTGACGAGAAGTTCAAGCGCCTCCCGTGCGGCGGCGACCGCGGCCGCTGCTTTATCGTGTTCAGCTTGTGCTTGATCATGCTGCTGGTGGGTGTCGGCGCCGATTGCAGCGAGGGGCTCAATGCGATTGAGTGTCGCTTCCGCGAATGTAAACGCCGCTTGCCGAGCATCGAGTTCAGCTCTCGCTTGGGCTATTTCTTCGGAGCGGGCGCCGCGTTCGAGTTTTTCGAGAATAGCCATACGGGACTGCACCGCGGCCTGGGCCAAGCTAGCCTGGTCTTCAAAGTCCGCCTTTTCGAGCGAGGCGACAATGTCACCCGCTTTGACTGCGTCGCCTTCCTCGAAATTGACAGCTTCAAGCCGCCCTCCAATCTTAAACGAGAGATCGACTTGGCGGACATCAACATTTCCGTAGAGCTGAAGATGCGTTTGTTCGTGGGCGGCCTGATTGAAATAGTTCCAGGCAAATCCGCTGACGACGATGAGCGCGCCGGCGCCTATCGCAAGTACAAGTGGTCTCTTCATCATCGCCGTCCAGCCTAATTGGTTGAAAATGATAGTCTACTTTTTCTGACTGGGCCACGGAACACGATCGCGCTCAAATCAAGATGCGAGCCGAGGCAAATCCTGTTCTGCAAATCGAAATAAGATGTTCGGGTCGGGCTGAGCCTCGTGTTCATCCCTATCCGGGCACTCCAATTGCGATAGCATATGCCTGATGATGTTTAGACGGGCCGCCCGCTTGTTATCGGTACGGACAATATGCCACGGCGCAGCGGCGATATCCGTTCGCCGCAACATTTCGTTCCGCGCTTTCGTGTAGTCGTCCCATTTATCAATCGCGACTTTGTCAATCGGGCTGACTTTCCACTGCTTTAGCGGGTTCGTTCGCCGGTCTTCGAGGCGCCGGATTTGTTCTTCCCGGCTGATGTCGAGGTAGTATTTGAGGACTTGCGTTCCATCATCGATGAGCATCTTTTCGAAAGAAAGGACGGCGGGAAAGAATGCGTTGTATTGGGCGTCTGTGCAAAAGCCCATGACCTGTTCGACGCCGGCGCGGTTATACCAGGACCGGTTGAACAGCACGATCTCCTGATCCGCCGGAAGATAGGGCGCATAGCGTTGAAAATACCACGATCGTTCATCGTGGCTGGACGGCTTGCCAAGCGCCACGACGCGGGTTTCCCGCGGTGAAAGATGCTGAACGATTCTCTTGATCGCGCCATCCTTTCCGGCCGCGTCCCGCCCTTCAAAAATGATCAGAACGCGGTGGTTATGAGAAATGACATGCCGTTGTATCTTAACAAGGCCGATCTGAAGCCTGCGCAACGCCTTTTTGTATGACGCCTTGGATTGAACGGTGGGGCTGTCGTCATTCTTCGTCATATATGCGAGCTCAACAACGTCTTAAGCAGCCGCTCCCGAGAAAGGGAGCGTTTGGACAGTTTAGCAACGGACATGCTTGCGCAGTTCTTTCTTCGGTGAAATCGTCTTTGGAAGACACATGTGCGGTGGCGGATTTCATCGGCGCCGCCATGCAGCAAAAAAATTGTAAATCGGCCCGAATACAAGAGCGATATACCAGCCGCAAACGATGCTTCCGAGAAGTCCCAGGAAAAACCCGGACCAGCTGAGAACCTCGAACCAAGGCGTATAAAAGGAAAGGAGGACATGCTTTTCAGCCGATCCCGGAAATAGGATGTAGAACAGCACGCAGAGTGAATAGGTGATGGCGCAAAACGCGCTTACGCTAAGTCCGAATGCGATAACCGGAATTCTGAGCGTGGCGGGCGCCGTTTGCGGTTTGTCAGTGTGAGCCATGATGATCCTCCATGGATGATTGCCTAGCCGGGTCGCCTTGCAGATAAGTCGTAGGCGCCGACTCAAATTTTTCGCGACAATTTGTTGAGCAGAAATAGTAGATGCGCCGGTTATGTATGCTCGATTTGGCTTTTCCTGGCGTAACAGTCATGCCGCAGACGGGGTCAATCGCTTCGGTAGGCGTGAACGTCAGAATGTCATCGTCATTCTTGTGGCCGCCATGTCCGTGCCCATGTGAGCCGTGACCCATCACATGGGCGCCGCAGCCGAAACGCATCATGACAAAGATGAGAATGGCCCAGATCGCGAAATAAAGTGTAGCGTTCATTGCGTTTTATTCCTTTCGATAGGTTCGCTCGACCAGCTTGAGTGCCGCATCGGTATTCATAATCGTTACCTTACGCGCAGGCGGCGACAGGAACTTCTGTCTGGTCAGCGTCCTCATAGAGATAGCGGCGGGTAAGCGGGGTTGCGTCTTGCCGCTTCGCCAACTGGATTTGAAATACGGCGTGATCGCCATACCGGAATGAAAGCTCGCTGCCGGCGAGATAGAAATCCCACATTCTCACAAATCGAGAATCAAAAAGGCGCTCCGCTGCTGCCGCATTTTCGTGGAAGCGGCGCCGCCATTCCTTCAGCGTCTCTGCGTAGTGCAGCCGCAACACCTCGATATCCAGAACATACAAACCGGCGCGTTCGATCGCGGGCATGATTTCCGAAAGGGCTGGAATATATCCGCCGGGAAAGATGTATTTCGCGATCCACGGGTTGGTTGCATCAGGACCATGCGAGCGCCCGATTGTGTGGATCAGCGCGATGCCATCTTGGCGGAGCAGGCGGCTGATCTGATCAAAATATTCCTGAAAGTACGGCGCGCCTACATGCTCGAACATGCCGACGGATACAATGCGGTCATATTGATCGGTAATTCTGCGGTAGTCCTCCAAGTGAAACCGGACCCGCCCGTCGAGACGTTCCTTCTTGGCGCGCGCCTTGGCTGCATTGAGCTGCTGCGCGGACAGGGTTATCCCTTCGACGCGCGCCTGATCATGCCCGGCTAGGTGCAGTGCAAGGCCGCCCCATCCGCATCCGATGTCGAGGACGCTGTGGTTTGGTTCTATCAGCAGTTTTTTTGATATCGCATTTTTCTTGGCGAGCTGTGCGTCTTCCAATGTCGCATTCGGATTTTCGTGTAAGGCGCAGGAATACTGAAGATCTTCGTCAAGAAAAAGGCGGTAGAATTCGTTGCCGATATCATAGTGATGCGACGCGTTCTGGCGCGCACGCGACGGCAGGTTCAGTTGTGACAGGAATCGCAGGGAGCGTCTCACGAAGGCCGGCGCTGACCGGCGCTTTCCCGCAGGCGTTAGAAAATTGGCCCAGATCAATTCGAGAAGGTCATAAATATCGCCGCTATCGATCTCGACGCCGCCTTCCATGTAGGCTTCGCCAAAAGCGAGTTCGGGGTCGAGTATGATACGTCGAAGCCAGCGTTCGCTATTGATCCGGATCGCCAAACCCGATCGGGCGTCGCCGGCGTAGCATCGGAACGATCCGTCCGGATATGCGATCTCCAGCCTTCCCTTGCGGATAGTCTGGGACATCCGCCGGTCCAGTAGTAATTTCCACAAGGACATCGTAAACCTCGCTTCGTAATTCGCCTCCGATGCGGTTCCCGAATTGAACAGAGCGCTCGTAGGCTTCTACGAATAAGACGTTGGTCTCCCTCGCGCGTTACATTGACGCCGCAAAAAACTCCAATTGCTCTCGCGATTGAGGGATGGAGGCGCGAAACACGTAATTATAAAAATATGCTGCAGCGCGACGAGAGGGTCCGGCGGCCAGTGGTGCGTGATAAAATAACAAAGAGATCAAATGACCGTCGATGAGACAGAAACGCATAGCCGTCGGAGAGCCGCAGTAGAAAGGACGCTACGCGAAGTACATAAGGATTTTTTCCGCTTTCTTCTGCGTCAGCTAAAGGATGAGCATGACGCTGCGGACGTGCTTCAGGAGTTCTATGTCAGGGTTCTAAAATCCTTTGCGGATTTGAAGGACGACGAGAAACTTCGCCCCTGGATGAATCGGGTGCTCCAGTCTGTCATCGCGGATCACTATCGGTTGCGAGCCCGTTCGGAACGGTTGGAGAAAGCGTTTGAACGACAAATGACAGTTGAATCGCAAATGGTTGAAGAAGAAATCGACCTCCTCGTTTGCGCCTGTCTATATAAGCTTCTGCCAACGCTGGTTGACGATTACGCCGCGATCATCTGGCGTGTGGATTTACTCGGCGAAGATCGCGCCGACGTGCGTGATAGTCTTGAACTATCAGAGAGCGCGTTTCGCGTAAAATTGCATCGCGCCCGTCAAGCGTTGCGCGACCGCCTGGAACAATCTTGCAGGACCTGCCCCGAACATGGCTTTCTCGATTGCGGTTGTGAAAATGTAGCGTCCTTAAGACGCCGCCTCGATAAGGAAAAGCAGGCCAATGAAGCAGGAGAAAAGTGAGCATCTGGCGATGATGGAAAAATTTTTCGCCAGCAGCTGTAACGAATTAGGGCGGCGAACGTCATTAAAAATATCGGTCCGACAAGCGTGCAAGGAAAATGGCGTGACGGCGACGAACTCAAGATTGTCTGCGGACGAGGCTTGTAAGCGGTTGAGCGACATGACGACTTTACGAACAAGACTTACAGCAAGGGCATAGAGAATGGATCACACTCAGGCGGAACACGCCGCACACATGCAGCATACAAAAAAGGCCGGCGCGGCGCATAAGGGGCATGGCGGGCACGCTCACGGCGGTTCCGGGCATGATCACGCGAAGATGGTGGCGGATTTCCGCCGGCGGTTCTGGGTCACGCTGGCGCTGACCGTCCCCATTCTGGCGCTTGCGCCAATGATCCAAAACGCACTGGGCCTGCGGGAAACATTGGCGTTCCCGGGCGATGGATATGTCCTCGCGGCGCTTTCGACGATTGTATATTTTTACGGCGGCTGGCCCTTCCTGAAAGGGTTGTGGTCGGAGGTTTCAGGGCGAAACCCCGGCATGATGACTCTCATCGGCGTCGCGATTACGGCAGCGTTCGCCTATAGCTTCGTCGTTGTTTTTACCGGCTCCGAAAAGACATTTTTCTGGGAGCTGGCGACTCTTATCGCGATCATGCTTTTCGGTCACTGGATCGAGATGAAGTCCGTGATGGGAGCGGGAAAGGCGCTTGAGAAGCTAGCGCGCCTGATGCCGGATACGGCGCATCTTGTAGGCGAAGACGGGTCGGTCACGGATGTTCCGCTCTCTCAATTGAAATCAGGGGATCGCCTGCTCATCAAGCCGGGAGAGAAAATCCCGGCTGACGGCGTCATCGTTAAAGGAGAGACATCCGTCAACGAATCGATGCTTACGGGCGAATCGAAACCGGTCTCGAAGACGAAAGGCGCGCAGGTCATCGGCGGTTCGATTAATGGAGAAGGCTCGATCACCGTGGAGGTCGCCAAGACCGGTGAAGACTCGTTCCTCTCGGGCGTCATTCGCCTTGTCGAAGAAGCGCAGGCGAGCAAATCGAGAACGCAGGACATCGCAAATTATGCAGCCCGATGGCTGACTTTTATTGCTCTTGGGGGCGGATTCCTGACGGCGGCGGGCTGGGCGCTCATGACTGGCCAGGGCTTCGCCTTCGCCATGGAACGTGCGGTGACAGTGATGGTGATCGCTTGTCCCCATGCGCTTGGGCTCGCTGTGCCGCTTGTCGTTGCGCGCTCGACGGCTATTGCGGCGACCAACGGCCTTCTCATTCGTGATCGCACAGCCTTTGAAGAAGCGCGCAACATTGACGCCATTATCTTCGACAAGACAGGCACGCTGACGCGCGGCGAATTCGGAATAACCGATACGCTTGTTCTCAATGACGGGTTCTCGCCTGATGAGATCGTCGCTTATGCGGCCTCCATTGAAGCGCATTCGGAGCATCCAATCGCCAAGGGCATCGTCAAGGACGCCAAGGAAAAGTGGGAGGTCGAAAACTTCCGGGCGATTCCGGGCAAGGGGGCCGAAGGCGTTGTCAAAGGACGCGCCGTCAAAGCCGTGAGCCCCGGCTATATACGGGCCAACGGTTTTGCGCTTGACGATGCGCGCATCGAAAAGCTTTCGAGCCAGGGCAAGACGGTTATCTTTGTTCTGATCGATAACGTCCTAGCCGGGGCGATCGCCCTTGCGGACATTATCCGCGAGGAATCAAAGCCCGCCATCGCTGCGCTTCAGAAAATGGGCGTTCGCTGCATCATGCTGACAGGCGACAATCCGCAGGTCGCGAAATGGGTGGCTGACGAAATCGGCCTTGACGAAGTCCTCGCCGAGGTTCTGCCCGAACAAAAAGCGGCGAAGGTGAAAGAAGTTCAGTCCCGCGGTCTGATCGTCGCCATGACGGGAGACGGCGTCAACGACGCTCCCGCGCTCGCCCAGGCCAATGTCGGTATTGCCATAGGGGCCGGGACGGATGTCGCGATTGAAACGGCGGACATCATTCTCGTGAAAAGCAATCCTCTCGATGTGGTTGCGATCCTGGGTCTTGCCCGGGCGACCTATGGAAAAATGATACAAAACCTGTTCTGGGCGACCGGTTATAATACTGTCGCTATTCCGGCTGCCGCTGGCGCCTTCTTCCCATGGGGAATTGTCTTAAGCCCGGCGGTCGGCGCCGTGTTCATGTCGTCCAGCACGATTATATGCGCCGTGAACGCGCAGTTGCTCCGTTTAAAGAAATTGGCGACCGGTTCCTAATTAACAGGGTGGAAAGTCATGACTGACGAAAGCGGAAATCATCCCAAACGATCGCGCGTATGGATAGCGTTCGCCATTTTCGCAGCCATTGCCGGTGTGCTCCTGGTCTATGAACATCGAATGCATGTCTTTACCGGCGACGCGCTTTTGATCGGATTGCTTGCTGCATGTATCGGCGTCCACCTGTTTATGCACGGCGGACATGGGCGGCATGGCGACCACGGGAGCGATAAAGAATGACAGGCGAAGAATCACATGCGGCGAGCTACGGACTGTGGCTGCTGGTTTTTGTCAATTCAGCCATATTCATCCTTTTCGCCTTCAGTTTCGCGAAACCGCTCTCGGCGCGGGATTGGCGCTCTTTCGGCGCCTTCAGCGCATTCATTGTTGCGTATTTCGCCGAAATGTACGGGTTTCCGTTGACGATATTCCTGCTTTCAGGCTGGCTGCAGACCCGTTTTCCGGACGTCGACTGGCTCGCCCATGATTCTGGACATCTTCTTGAGATGATTTTCGGGTGGCGCGCCAATCCGCATTGCGGACCGTTCCACCTTTTGAGCTTCGCATTCATCATAGGCGGCTTTTGGCTGCTGTCGGCGGCGTGGCCGATCCTATATCGCGCGCAAAGGAGCAAAACGCTTGCGACTACAGGTCCTTATGCGCGGATGCGTCACCCGCAATATGTGGGATTCGTTCTCATCATGATCGGGTTTCTTTTCCAGTGGCCGACTCTGGTGACGCTGATCATGTTTCCGATCCTCGTCTTCATGTACTGGCGCCTGGCGCTAAAGGAGGAACGAGATGTGGAGGCCGAATTCGGCGAGGCGTACCGGCAATATGCAGCCGACACGCCAAGGTTCTTTCCCAGAATCCGATCTTCTAGTGTCTCCGTGAAGTAAGTAAGGACAAACTTGTGAACGCTAAAACAAAGTTAGGTTATTGCTGATGAATGCACGACTTACATTTCTCGGCGCCGTCGGGACAGTCACAGGATCGAAATATCTGCTGGAATTCGCCGGCCAGAAATATCTGATCGACTCGGGACTTTTCCAGGGACAAAAGCAATTACGCCAGCGCAACTGGGCCCCGCTTCCGGTGAGGCCGGCGGAAATTGACGCCGTATTCCTGACGCACGCCCATCTCGACCATTCCGGTTATATACCGCTCCTTGTTAAGAACGGTTTCAAAGGACCGGTGCATGCAACTGCGCCGACATGCGATCTGTGCGGCATTCTGTTGCCGGACAGCGGTCATTTGCAGGAGCGCGACGCTGAATTCGCAAACCGGCACGGCTATTCAAAACACAAGCCGGCAAAACCGCTTTACACACAGCAAGATGCAGAGGATGCGCTAACGCATTTCAAGCCCGCCGTATTCGATCGCACTATTAGCATTTCGGACGATGTGGCGATTCGGTTTTTGCACGCGGGTCATATTCTCGGCGCCGCGATCATCGAACTCAACATCGCGGGAAAGAAAATCGTATTCTCCGGAGATCTTGGCAGGCCGAACAGCGCCACGATGCTCGATCCGGCGGTTGTCCACGAAGCAGATTATCTTGTCGTTGAGTCGACTTATGGAAACCGGCGTCATGAACAGCAAGATGCGGAGGATCTGATCGCGGACATTGTCAATCGGACTGCGGAGCGCGGGGGAACGGTTCTCGTTCCGGCGTTCGCTGTCGGCCGCTCCCAATCGCTGATGTTTCATCTGGACAGATTGAAGAAGGCAGAGCGAATTCCCGACCTTCCGGTATTTCTCGATAGTCCCATGGCGATCGATGCGAGCGAGATCTTCTGCCGCTATCTGGAGGATCACAGGCTGACGGCGGCGCAATGCGGAACTTCCTGCGGCGTCGCTACATATACGCGCAGCGTCGATGATTCAAAAGCGCTGGACGCCAATCCGATGCCGAAGATCATCATTTCCGCCAGCGGCATGGCGACGGGCGGGCGCATTCTCCATCACCTCAAGCATTACGTTACCGACGAACGAAATACTGTGCTGTTTACGGGGTTTCAGGCAGCCGGGACGCGCGGCGACGCGCTCACCAAGGGCGTCAAGGGCGTGAAGATTCATGGAGACTATTTTCCAGTTCACGCCGAAGTAACAAACCTTCATATGCTCTCCGCTCATGCAGATACCGATGAAATTCTTTCCTGGCTGGGCAATGTGGAACGGGCGCCGACGATGACGTTTGTCACCCATGGCGAGCCAGACGCGTCGGAAGCGCTTCGACAGCGCATCATGAAAGAGTTGAAGTGGCCGTCCAGCACACCCTCTTATCAGGATAGTGTCGAGTTGGTTTAAGGACAGACCGGAAAGAGTGATGGCGCCAACAACAAAAAGTCATGCCTTAAGAGCAAAGCGTTTAGGCATCGATACGCATGATGAGGCAGTCATCTATATGCGCAGCGATTGCCATGTTTGCAGAGCCGAAGGGTTTTCCGGTCATGCGCGTATTCGCGTTACAACGGATAAAAAATCAATCATTGCGACGTTAAACACGATCGTCAGTGACATACTCTCGCCGGGAGAGGCAGGCTTTTCTGAATCGGCATGGCGGCGTCTTGGCGTTTCCGAAGGGGATAAGATCACCGTGGCGCACGCCCGGGCGCTCGACTCCCTCAGTCGCGTTCGCGGGAAGGTCTATGGGCAGGCGCTTGCGGATGATGAGCTTGCGGAGATCATGCGGGACATTGTTCAGGGCCGGTACTCGGATATTCACTTGTCTTCCTTCATTACAGCCTGCGCCGCGCGCGGCTTGAGCGAGCAGGAAATTGTCGGCCTTACGCGGGCGATGGTCGACGCGGGCGAGCGCCTTACATGGAGCGCAACGCCGATTGTCGACAAACATTGCGTAGGCGGTCTTCCCGGCAATCGAACGACGCCAATTATCGTCGCAATCGTCGCCGCCTGCGGCCTGACCATGCCGAAAACCTCGTCGCGGGCGATCACATCGCCGGCAGGCACGGCCGACGCCATGGAAACACTGGCGCCTGTCGATCTCAATCTCGCGGCGATGCGGCGGGTCGTCGAACGGGAAGGCGGCTGCGTGGTGTGGGGCGGGGCTGTATCGCTCAGCCCTGCTGACGACACGCTGATCAGAGTGGAGCGCGCCCTCGACATCGACAGCGAAGGGCAGTTAGTAGCTTCTGTGTTGTCCAAAAAAGCGGCGGCGGGGGCCACGCATCTTGTGCTTGATCTGCCCGTCGGACCTACGGCGAAAGTGCGCAGTTCTTCGGATGCCGATTCACTTTCGGAACATCTCCTGCGCACGGCAAAGGCGTTCGGCATCGAGGCCCGCGCCATTCGCACCGATGGCCGCCAACCCGTGGGGAGGGGCGTCGGGCCGGCGCTTGAAGCGCGCGATGTTTTGGCGGTGCTGGAGGGCGCACAGCAGGCGCCGCTCGATCTGAAAGCACGGGCCGTGACGCTCGCGGGCGTATTGCTTGAACTAGGCGGGGCTGCAGCATCGGGCGGCGGCGAGGATCTCGCCGAGAAGACGCTCGCCGACGGCCGCGCCTTGTCAAAGTTCCAGGCGATATGCGAGGCGCAAGGCGGTATGCGCACGCCGCCGATTGCGCGCCAGCAATGGCCCTTAGCGGCCCATTCTTCCGGCCGGGTCACCAGCGTTGATAATCGGCGCCTTGCCAAAGCCGCAAAGCTCGCAGGTGCGCCCGGCGCCAAAGCGGCGGGGCTTGAGATGCATGTGCGATTGGACGATCTCGTCGAGAAAGGATCGCCCCTTTTCACGCTTCACGCGGAAACGAGCGGAGAGCTCGAATACGCTCGCGACTTTATCGAAAGCCACCCGCCGATCATTGATATCGAGCCCGCAAAATGAGTGACGTTATCATCATCCCCATGCCGGGCAATGAAGCCATGGCGCGCGCGCTTGCGGCGGAGCTGAACATCGCTGTCGGTTCTCTCCTTGTACGGCGTTTCCCTGACGGAGAATCCTATGTACGCCTGGAAACGCCTGTTGGACGTAGGCGGATTATTCTTGTTTGTACGCTTGACCGGCCGGATCAAAAATTTCTGCCGCTGATATTTGCTGCAGGCGCTGCGCGGGAATTGGGCGCCAGCGGCGTAGGACTGGTTGCGCCTTATCTGGCCTACATGCGACAGGATCGCCGCTTTCAATCCGGCGAGGCGGTGACATCGACGCATTTTGCGGCGGCGCTCAATCCCTGGGTCGACTGGCTGGTCACCGTCGATCCGCACCTGCACCGGCGCACGTCTCTTTCTGAGATCTATGCGATCCCTTCGGTCGTTCAGCACGCCGCGCCGGCGATTTCCGGGTGGATTCGCGATAACGTCGATAATCCCGTGCTTGTCGGGCCGGACAGTGAAAGCGAACAATGGGTCGCCGCCGTTGCAAAAGATGCGGGCGCGCCTTTCGCCGTCCTCGAAAAAGTTCGCAAGGGCGACCGGGATGTCGAGATTTCTGCGCCGCAGGTGGAAGAATGGGGCGGCCGGACCCCGGTGCTGGTCGACGATATTATCTCGACGGCGCGCACGATGATGGAGACGGTCGGGCTGTTGAAGAACGCCGGTCTTCCGCCGCCGGTTTGTATCGGCGTGCATGCGGTCTTCGCCGACAATGCTTATCAGGAATTGCGTACCGCAGGCGCGGGGCGCGTCATCACATGCAATACAATCGAGCACGAAAGCAACGAAATCGAACTTGGAAAGCTGATTGCAAACGGCGTTCGCACGATGCTGAAATGACAACAACACAATTTATGTCTGGCGTATGAATCGCGCTAGCCGGCGCAAGCACCGCTATTCAGTCAATTCCATATGCTCGCGCAATTTTTTCCGGGCCCTGTAGACGAGCATCTCCACGCTTTTGCGCGACACGCCGAGTATTTCCGCGCATTCGAGTTGCGGGCGGTCTTCAATCGCATTCAGAACAAGCGCGCTGCGCAAGTTATGGGGAAGACTTTCAATGGCCTGCGCCAGCCGGTCGTATTGTTGCCGATAGGCGACAATATGTTCGACATCAGGCCCCAGATCTTGGACTTCAGGAAGCTCGGCGCTTCCATTGCGCCCGAAGTCCCATGAGACGTATTTCCGCAGCTTCTGTTTGCGTCCATGGTCGCGGCACTTATTCAGGGCTATTCGATATATCCATACGGACGCCTTCCACGCAGGGTCATATGTTGAAGCCCTGGAAAAAACCTTGGTCAGCGTTTCCTGGAGAATATCCTCAGCGTCGGCCGTTGCGCCCACATAACGAAGGATAAAGCGATAAAGCGGCGTTTTATATCGCGACATGATTTCAGCAAAGGCCGCGTGGTCGCCGGCGGCTATGTCACTCATGAGTTCGGCGTCAGATGCTTCTAACGTTTCATGGAGCGATCTGTTTGAACGTTTCTTCAACATGGCGGTCAAAAATAAGTTGTTGTTCCGGAGTTAGAATTTCACGCATTTCATACAGGTGGCGGATCGTCGCTTTTTGAAGATCCAACATAGCCGAATGTACGTTGACGATGGCGTCGTCGACGGGCTCGTCATAGGAACCTTCTTGCTCGACTATGCTGGCCAGAATTCGATTGGCTGCAGCTACGCGATCTTGGTAGAGTGCGATTTCAGCGGCATGTCTCTCTTCAAGAGCGTGCATCATCGCTTCTTGCTCTTTAGACAAATGCAGTTCCGCGAATAGGCGGTCATGAAAAGTCTGGTGGTCCTGACGGGCTGGTTGAAGAAGTGTGACGCCGATCCAGGCGCCGCCGGCGCCGGAGACGGCGACAAGCGCCAATGTCAGAAGAATCGACCGTAATGGAAACTTCATTGCTTTGAGTTCGCGTTCAGCCAGGCGGATGCAAGGTGAGGCGAATCCGTTGCGAAGACGCCAAGATCCGCGGTGGAATGAGCCGGCGTCAGGACCGGCGCGATGCCCGCGATGAAAACGCCAATGACAAGTCCGGCGAACATCGCCGCCGGCCGAAATGCGGGTTGCATGATGAGCTGGAGCGGCGCGGCCGCATCGGCCGCCTGAATCTGCGTCAGGACCCGAAATTCTATGGTGTCGGGCGGATTGCAAGAGGTGCGATCCCTATATTTGCGCAGCAACGCGTCCAAATCCGGCATGACGCCTACCTCCAATCCTCTAAAGAGAAATACGCCTTTTGGAGGCTTATCCCTCGCCAGAAAGGATGGCGCAGTCGTCGGTGCCCAGCCAAAATAATCAATACCACGCCGTCGCCGCCCGGAATTTGACTTTGATCAAATAGGATTAAACCGCAGGCTTCCAATGCGCAATATCGCAAGCCCTGACGCGCCGGCAGTCCCGGCTATCGCAGGTACGGAATTGAACAAAAACATCTCAAACAAACGGCGGCGACAACTTTGAAAAGGCCGACGGGTGCGCGATGCGCGAATAGATCAGCATTGGGAGGGCCGGCTCATGACAGTAAGCCAATAGACAACCTCTCCCGCCTAGCTGACAGCGCCCTTCAAATCCGCTTAAATAACGGCAGCGGTTCGTGGCGGCTACATGCGCATCATGCCGCAGCCCATGCCGAGAAGTTCGTCCGCCGTGGCCTTTTGGGTGTCGTCAAGAGCGTCGTAAAGCTTCGCTGTCGGTCCTTCAAGCGCCTTGAGCGACTGCAGCATGCCTTCCATCATCTGAATTCGATTTTGAAGCGCTTCGACAGCGGATTTTTTCGGCCCAGGCTCCGCCTGCATACCCATTTTTCCCATTCCGCCGCTCATCATTCCAATACGTCCCATCATGCTTTGATGGCTGCTGCGGAACGCCGCCGCATAATCGTTCCAGGCTTTCTCCTGGCCTTTTTTGATGTCGAGTTCGGCTTTCAGAAATGCTAGGCGTCCTTCCATGCGCGGATTTTGCTGACTCATCATTCCGTGCATCGGGCAGTCCATCATGCCGCCGCCCATCGTCTCCCCCATGCCGCTAGTTTCCTGCGTCATCTGGTCTTTTGAGGCCGGGTGATGCGACGGATCGGCCATCGCAGTTGCGACCGGCAACGCTGCAGCCGCCGTTATGGCTGCGATCGCTAATTTCCATCTCATAGCTTTGCTCCTTTGTGTAAACGGACCAATGTGAAATCAGCCATGCATTTAAATACGCAGGAACAGGCGAGAACCCTCAAAATCGACGTGGATGCCGCGTGAAGGGCATTCGCTGGGAAAATTAGTGACAGGCTTTCAGGTTGCGCTGCAGGAGCCACCAGTTGACAGGCCAGGCGGCGACAAAGCCTGCCGGAATGGCGACCGCCAGCCCATACCAGAAGACAGGCTCAAACACCGATCCGGCGTTGACGCCGCCCATGTAGTAATCGGCCGCGTTCATGGCGATCTCCATCACGCCGATGGAGACGGCTTCTCCAATCCAGATGATCTGCAAAGCCTGCCAGAAGCTTCTCTTCTCGCGGCGCATGACGGGAAGCACGCCAAGCGTAAAACCGGAAATATAGGAAAGCCCCGTCGCCAACCCCATTGTCGTCCAGACGCCAAGGCCGAGCGTTACGCCTATGATGAGGCCAAGAGTCTCGCCGATAACGCAGCCTGTCAGGCAATGCCATGTCGCCTGGGCCGACGTGATTATCGGATTTGCGCCATGCGAGTGGGCGTGATGAGAATGATCCGCCATTTGGGTATCCTTTCTTCTTCATCAGCGCGGACAATGTCTTGCGCGACTTATGGCGATGGAGCCCGCTTTCGGGCCTGATAGATTGAAATTGTTCCAGTCAACGTCCAGATCCGCGAGCGTTCCGATACGTCCGAAAAGCCAGCCGCGCTCAATAGTTCCGGGATGACGCCCTCCGCGTTGGATTGCGTGTTGTCAATGCCGTCAAGCGCCTGCACCGTCATGCGAAACAATGCGCGCGCGAGAACGGATGTCTGTTCGCCATAGTCGGCAATGTGAACAGTTCCGTTGGCGGGCAGGGCGGCGTACATGTTTTCGATGATCCGCCTTTTTTCCATGAGCGGGACTTGGTGCAAAACGAGCGAACTGACGATTTTGTTCGGTATGCCGGCAAGATTGTCGGCCTCGAAGAAGCCGACATTGAATTCTGCGCGTAAACCTTCAGCGGCGAGCTTTGCTGTTGCCCTTTCTGTTGCGTCCGCATCGGGATCGACGCCAAGATATTGAAGATGCGGCACACGGCTTAACAGTGCGACCGCGAGGCTTCCGGTTCCAGAGCCGACATCGACGATCCTTTCGCCATCATTGGGCGCAATGTTTTCGATAAGAACTTTGCGCCACACGCCTTCGCGCGTCAGAAGTCCAATCGCCAGGTCATAAAAGGGCGTCAGGATTTTATGGCCCAGCGGCGGCGTATAGGCTCGTGCTGGCGGGGGCATGGCTTCAAGACGCATGACTTTATTTCAACCTGTATCTTTACGGCCGCCGCTGAAATCGCCCGTAACGCTCGCGGCGATTTATTCGCTGCAGCATGACCGTGAGGCTGGGCCGGGGGTTTCTTTCTTTTGAGCCGCAACTGCTCCGGATCGGTTGAACAGATTGTACAGCGGGACAAAGACGAGCGCAGCGTACCACCCATAGGCGTAGGTTTCGACAGCGCCGATCAGGAAGCTCGGAAACGAGATAAAACGGAATCCGGGCAATAACGGTTCCCACGCTTGATGCATGTGCATGCTTGCTGGCGTCGCCAAACCCCAAAGTATGCAGAGCGTGAAAGTGATGATGAGAAACAAGGATAATGCATGGCCTGTAGGAACGACTCGCATCGCCGCCTCCTTCGCTAGTTGGAGTGCGCAGAGATTTTTCCGCGCTCGTCACAACGCTACTGATGCTTAGCATATATACCCTAGGGGGGTATTGTCAAGACCTCCAGCTAAGGTGGTCTACTTATTCCGTGCTCGGCGCAGATAAAAACCCTCAAAGACGAAGATGACGACGATCCCGGCCGCGCCTGCCCAGACAATCAAGGGGTCGATTGAAGCCTTGATCCAGACAAACGCCCCAAGGACGATGGCGTCCAATAAGATCGCGGACATCAAAATCCAGCCCTTTGCATCGACATCGCGACGAAGGCGTCGAAACACGCCCCAATGAATCGCAATATCCATCACTAGATAGAAAATGGCGCCAAGCGACGCGATGCGGCTGAGATCGAAAAAGACAGCAAGGAGCGCGGCCAGAACGACGGTGTAAACCAGCGTATGTTGCTGAATACGTCCTGGCATGCCGAAATGGCTGTGCGGGATAAGCTTCATTTCCGTCAGCATGGCAAGCATGCGCGAGACCGCAAAGACGCTTGCTAAGACGCCGGACGCGGTTGCAATGATCGCAATGACGACAGTGAAAACGACGCCATTCTCGCCGAGCGTTGGCCGCGCGGCTTCGGCCAGCGAATAGTCCTTGGCCGCGACGATCTCATCAATCGAGAGCGACGACCCGACGGCGAAGACCACAGCCAGATAGACAATGAGGCAGACGCCAAGTGAGATCATGATGGCGCGCCCGACATTGCGTGTCGGGTTTTTCACCTCGCCGCCGCTGTTCGTGATTGTCGTGAAGCCTTTATAAGCGAGAATGGCGAGGGCGACGCCCGCCAGAAAACCGCCAGCAGTATATTCGCCGGAGGCTGATGAAGCTGCTTCAAAAGAGATTCCGGAGGCCCAAAGTCCGGCGCCGGCGAAGGCCAGAATGCCGCCCACTTTCAAAATCGCGGCAAGTTTCGATACCGCGCCGATATATTTATTGCCAGCCAGATTCAGAAGGAAGACAAAGACGATCAGGCTGACAGCAAGTTCAGGAACAAGAAAAGAGCGTTGGTCGGCCTGAAACAGTTGCGCGGTGTAAGTTCCGAAAGTGCGGGCGACCAGGCTCTCGTTGATCACCATTGAAAACGCCATCAGCATTGCGCATGCGCCGGTCGTGACCGAATGCCCATACGCCTTATGCAAGATCATCGCGATGCCGCCTGCCGACGGATACCGGCTCGACACTTTTATATAAGTGTAAGCGCTGAATGCGCTGATTATCGCGGCGACGAAGAAAGCCGCGGGAAAAAGCGGTCCTGCAAATTCGGCGACCTGGCCGGTCAGCGCAAAGATACCGGCGCCGATCATGACGCCGGTGCCCATGGCGACCGCGCCGCCAAGACTTAAACTTCCTTTTTTATATTTGCTTGACCTGTTGTTTTCCTGAGTTTCCGCCATCAATGCTCATGGTCCCCCGTAATCGGCGCGGAAGACCAATGAATATGAATAATCCGCCAGCGATCGTTTTCACGGCCCAGCACCATGGTTTCCATCATGCGAGAGTGAATCGTTTCGCCTTTATAAGAGCCATGAATTTGAGATTCCGAAATAACGGTCGCCAGATCATCGCCGTCGATGACGTCGCGTTTCTTCAGCGTGAAGTCGACAGCCGCCGTAAAGGCCATATCCGCCGGCATGTGATGGCGGGCGTATTCGTTTAAAGAACGTTCAGCACCGCCCCCTTCTGCGATGATCACATTTGGCGACAATAGCGCGCGAACCGCGGCCTCGTCCTTCGCTCTTAACGCTGCGGCATAGGCGTTAACGACCGCCTCCGGCGTCGACGGGTAATTGTCTGCGTCGAACGCAGCAACGGACGTTGCTGCAGATGATTCATCGGTCTGTAGAGCCGCAGCGTCCCCGTCGTGTTCATGATCATCCGTTCCCTCATGGTCATGACCGCCTTCGTGCTTTTCACCTTCGGATTCATCGCCGTGGCCCTGACCCGGCGCGTGCTCGTGGTCGTGTCCTTCGCCGGTGACCATAGGCATGCGCGAAACGCCAAGACCATGCCCGTAGACAAGGTTTCCGCCTCTCCAAGCTGTAACGGATAGTGAAATGGCGGCGAGAAGGAGAAAAAGCGAGAACAGAATTGACGGACGGTCATCGCGCTTTGTCCATCGCCAGATCGCGAGAACAAGGATGACCGCGCCGGTGGGAACCGCCCAGTTGCGGTGGACGGTCATCGCCGCGTGAGACGGGCCGTCGTGATTGACTGAATAATAGGCCTGAAATCCTGCGGCGATTGTCAGGATTATTGCTGCAGCGCCGAGCCCGAGCATCCAGTCGGCTGCGACTTTAAGCGTATCACGCCAGCCTCCTGCAGGCGCAAACGACACAATCAGCATGCTTATCGCGCCAGTAACGGTCAACGCATAGGCAAAATGCACCAGCACCGGGTGGATGTTGGGTTCGATCAAGTTTTCCATTGCTTTCCCTCTCTAAAACCAGAATCTGACACCGGCGACGAATGAAATGTTCGACGGATTTTCGCCATCGAGGCGCACGAAGTCCGCGGTTTCGCCAACTGACCGCGTCCATGAAACGCCGACATAGGGCGCAAATTCACGCTTGAATTCGTATCTGAGGCGCGCGCCCACTTCCGCGGTCGACAGACCGCTTCCGACGCCATATTCAGGAACGTCCTGCACCGCGAAATTCAGCTCCGTGCGCGGCTGAAGAATTAGGCGCTGCGTCAACATGAACTCGTATTCCGCCTCGATGCGGGCGGAAACGTCGCCATCGCCGCTGACGAAGACGGCGCTGTCGATTTCAAAGAGATATGGGGCGAGGCCCTGCACGCCGAGAACGGCGAAGTTGCGATCGTCGCCCGGCGCGAAATCATGGCGCAGCCCCGCCTGGAGGTCGAAATATCGCGTAATCGCCCGAGACCAAAGCGCCTGCGCTTCGGCTTCCTCGAATGAATCTCTTTTGAAATCGTATTCGCCTTCGGTTTTTAGCCAAAACTTGTTGATGTCGCCCCCATACCATCCTTGCGCGTCCCAGAGCAGGACAGGATCGCCGCCGTTCGAGCGATACTCAAGTCGATCGCCCATGACGAACCACGTCGTTCCCGCGCCCATTTCATGCTGAACCATGGCTTTGGCCTCGCGCATTTCTACGGGATCGTAATAATCTTCGGCGGCGGACCAGGTTCCAGACTGTCCGAACGCTGATGAGCTTCCAAGAATAGCGATAGTCACAAACGCGGCGAAGGTGCGTTTCATTGCGCCGCCTCCGCCATTTTCTGAGGACGCACCGAAACGACCTGCATCATGCCGGCGTGCATGTGATAAAGCAGATGACAATGAAACGCCCAGTCGCCGAGCGCGTCCGCCGTAATATCGACCGACAGTTTCTCGCCCGGTTTGACATTGATTGTGTGCTTTCTCGGCTTGTCTGTTTCCGCGCCATTGACGATATCGAAGAACATGCCGTGCAGATGGATCGGATGCGTCATCATCGTGTCGTTGACCATGGTCAACCGGACGCGTTCGCCCTCGTAGAATACGATCGGGTCGACGACTTCAGAAAACTTCAGTCCGTCGAACGACCACATGAAGCGCTCCATATTGCCGGTCAGGTGGATTTCGATCTCGCGTTCCGGCGCACGCGTGTCGGGATTGGGATCAAGACTGCGCAGCTGCGAATAGCGCAGCGTGCGGTGCGGGACGTCTTCCAGGCCAAGCCCGGGTTCGTCCAGCCGATTTGTCGGCGCCATTGCGACGCTGTCGACGCCAACGCCGCGTTTATGCGAATGCTGTTGCATGTCGCCGCCCATATCGTTGCCCTGATGAGCCGGCATTTCACTCATCTTGTCACCTGAGCCATGATCCATACCGTGCATTTGATGGTCGCCATGATCCATTTGGTCGCCGGCGGAAGAACCGGAGTCCATTGCCATGCCGCCCATCGCGCCATGGTTCATTCCCATGTCTTTCATCGTTAATGTGGGGCGCTCGCGCAGTAACGGCGCTTCGGCGCGCATGCCCGGCCGAGGCGCCAGCGTCGCGACGCCTTGGCCGAAGCGGTCTATTGATTCGGCGACGATCGCATAGGCGCGCTCGCGGTTCGGCGTGACGATAACGTCGTAGGTTTCAGCGACGCCGATCTGGAATTCGTCAGTTTCGACAGGTTTTATATTAAGCCCGTCCGCCTGCACGACGGTCATCGGCAGTCCGGGGATGCGGAAATTGAGGATCGACATTGCCGAGGCGTTGATGATCCGCAATCGGATGCGCTCGCCTTGTTTGAAAACCGCCGTCCAGTTGTCTCCGGGCGCATGACCGTTGATGAGATAATGATACGTGCTCCCAGTCACGTCAGCGATGTCCGCGGGGCTCATGCGCATGGCGCCCCACATGGCGCGCTCCTTGAACGCCGCGCCGAGGCCCATCTCGCCGGCGTCTTTTATAAAGTCGCCGACGGTGCGCTCCTGAAAGTTGAAACTATCGCTCTGCTTTTTCAGCTTGGCGAAGATGCGATGGGGATCGGTGAACGACCAGTCCGATAGAACCAGAACATATTCGCGATCCGCCGATATTGGATCGGCGCCGGCGGGGTCGAGAATCAGCGGACCGTAATGGCCGAGCTGTTCCTGAAGTCCTGAATGGGAATGATACCAGTAGGTGCCGGCCTGCGGGACTTCAAAGCGGTAGGTGAAGGTCTCGCCGGGTTTGATGCCCGGAAAGGCGATGCCCGGCACGCCGTCCATCGGATTGGGGACAAGAACCCCGTGCCAATGGATAGACGTATCCTCCGCCAGGCGATTGGTGACGTTCAAGGTCACCGTCTCGCCTTCTTTCCATCGCAGCAGCGGTGCAGGGACCGTTCCGTTGATCGTAACGGCGGTTCCGGCTTTTCCGGCGATGCGTACCGGGGTTCGGCCGATCACGAGATCGAAGTTATTACCGCTGAGTTGCGAAAGACCGATATTGCCGTTATTGGCGCTGCGAGCCCATGCGGGCAAGAGACCGGCGGCGGCGAGAAGGCCGCCGCCGCCCGCCGCCTTCATCAGGGTGCGGCGATCAAGCATGATTTCTTCTCCTTTGAATCGGAAATGCCGAACCCAACGGCGAAGTTCCAATCTTTGCTGCGATCAGTGATGGCCTTTGTGGTCTTGCTCCGCACCGTCATCGTGATTCATACGTTTCATGTCGCCCATCCCCTCCATGGAGCATGACGCGCCTTCGCTTTCGGCTGTTTTCATAGCGATTTCATGCATTTTCCCCATACAGGCCTCGTGCGTTCCCGCGTCAGCTTCGAGCGAGCACATCATTGCAATCGAGTAGGATTTGTCCTTCTCCGCCTTCAGCATGAAATGAACCCGCTCGCTAGGTGAAAACGCGGTAAGATCAACCTGTTTTGAGACTGAGAAATCCATCTTCATTTGCGGCCAGCCGAGCGCTTCGATCGGTCCGTGTGAAATGTTTACTCTCGATTTTGCGACATCGAGCGTATTGATAGCGCCTTCGCCTGCGGGCATGCCGCAATGGGAGTCGTGATTCATGGGGTGTGGGTCTTCTGCGGCGTTCACTGGGAGAAAACTCATCGCGCTGATGAACGCAGCGGCGGCGATGATGGAAGAAATAGGTTTCATGGCTAGATCCTTTGTTTATGCGTTATTGATGATGCCGAAGTTGCAGCGCCCGGCGCGATGGGGGAGAGGACGGCCGGACGCCGCGATCGCAATGCGCGGGTAAAACCTGCGCGTATGCGATTTACGCGCCCGGAATAGGGCGCGATGCCGAGCGAGGGCTAATTCAGCAGACGGATTTTCAGGGTGATTGGCGTGTCTTCGGGCGGACCGCGCCATTGATACCCGTTGCTGAGGGTGCGTAACGAGATCGCCGCCGGCGGTGCGATCGCCGAAATCGGGAATACGGCTATCGCCGTTTTCAGTGAGGGTATCGAAGATGATGTGTCGGGCTTCGTCGAGATCTTGAAGAATTGTGCCGTCTGGCAATGGGAGCAGGGTGATTGATCCGGCTCGCAAGGCGCCGTTGATTTCTGGCCATGCTGATGATGAGCATCGCCGGCGGCGTGAACCGAATGACCGGCGTTCGCCTCATGACCTTGATGGGCGAGGGCTTCCGCATTTTTCGCTGGCGCGGCCATGCTTGCGCATGCGCTGTGCCCGACGCCGAGCATCAGCGCCAGAAAAGCGAAGAGGATGGTCCTGAGCGGCCCTGAAATCACAACTTGACCAATATTATTCGAGAGCCTATGTATACCCCATTGGGGTATATGTCAACGGATGAGGAAAGTGTCTAATTCCGCCGCCATCGTTAAGCGTCTCCATCGCATAGAAGGCCAGGTGCGGGGCGTCGCGCGCATGGTCGAAGAGGACCGCTACTGCATTGATATCCTGCATCAGGTGCAGGCGGTGAAAGCCGCACTTTCGCGCGCCGAGAGCGAAATTCTCAAAACTCACGCCCATCATTGCGTTGAAGAAGCGATCACGGCGGGGAACGCCAAAGCCCAGCGGGAAAAATTTACGGAACTTGTTGATCTGTTTGAGAAAACAAAGCGTTGAGGGAAGAGAAACGCTCCCGCGTATAAGGGGGGACCGGTGAAGCTAAGGGAGTTATAAAGCATTCTATGTCATTTATTGATCCCTTCGTGCGACTAGACTGACAGGCAAACGAATGAAGCTGTGACATGCGCATTTTGTTGACCATAATGCTCGTATTCGCGATGGCCGTCGGCCCGGCTGTAGCTGCGGGTTCGTGCGCCTCGATGGCGGGCGAGCACGAGCATATGGCGGCGGCCAGCGGGCCTGCTGCGCATGACGCGGATATGAGCGGCATGGCCGCTGAAGATTGCGCCGACATGAACGCCACGGACGCGCCGTCGCATCACCCTGGTTGCATGGCGGCCTGCGCGCTTGCCTGCCCCGGATTTTATACGGGGCCCGAAACGGCGAATTCGGATTCGCCTCTTTTCAAACTTTCTGAATATCCGGCGTCGGCGGCGCTTATTTTTGTAGCGACGCCGTCGCATTTAGACCCGCCGCCTCCTCGCGTCTGAGCGCGCCCGCGTTTTACCGCGGGCTTTGAGACAGCGCTGCGCGCAATCTGCGTGCGGCGACCGTATTCATGCTCAGATGACGAGAATGACCTATGCTGAAAATTATTGCCGCGATGGCGGCGGTCGTTGCTGGACTGGCGTCGGGCAGTTTAGCCGCCGCGCAGCCCCTGGACCTCGCCGAAGCGGTCGAGATCGCCGTCACCGCCGAAGACCCGGCCTTTACGCGGTTTGACGCGCGCGCCTCGGCGCAGGAAGATCGCGCCGTTTCCGATTCGCAGCTTCCCGATCCGACATTGCGCACCGCGCTGGCGAATGTCCCGACAGACACATTCGCGTTCGGACAGGAGCCGATGACGCAGGCGCAGGTTGGTTTGCGTCAGGAAATACCGCGTGGGAGCACCTTGCGGCTCAATCGCGAAAAACGCGAGGGCGAGGCCGAAATCGAACGCATGAGGCGGGAGGCGACGGTTCGCAACGTCGAACTCGCCGTGCGGCGCGCCTGGCTCGACAAGTTTTATGCGGCGAATGCGCAAACGATCGTCCATGAGAGCCGCGCCGCCGTCAGCGATCTCGTCGACGCGCTGAGCGCTTCATTCGCTCAAGGAAAACTCACCAGCCAGGATGTCCTGCGCGCCGAACTCGAATTATCCCTGCTCGACGACAGGCTTGTTGAACTGCAACAGCGCGAAGCGGCCGCCGAAGCCGAACTCGCCCGTTATGTCGGCGCGAACGCGTCGCGGCCGCTGCCTCACGGCTTGCCGAAGCTTGTCTCTCCGGGAACTGTCGAAGAGATCGAAAGCCGGCTTGTGCGTCATCCAATCGTACAGGTCAGCGACGCCATGATCGGCGTTGAAGAAACCGATGTTGAACTTGCCAAGCAGGCCTATAAACCCGCCTGGGCGATCGAAGGCGGTTACGGCGCGCGCGGCGCCGACCGGCCGGATTTCGCTTCCGTTGGCGTCAGCCTGACAATTCCTTTATTCACCGGAAAGCGCCAGGACCGCGCCCTGTCGGCGGCGCGCAAGGACAAGTCCGCGGCCGAACTCGACCGCGCGACGACGCTGCTCGATTTGCGCCGCGATCTCATCCGCGCCTATGCCGACTGGACCCAGTTGGAGCGGCGCGTCCGCCTTTATGACGACGCCGTCGTAAAGCGCGCGGGCGAGACCGCGGATGCGTCCGTCTCCGCCTATGGCGGCGGCCGCGCCGATTTTCCCGAACTCATTCGCAGCCAGCTCGCCGAGCTCGACGCGGAGTTAAAGCGCCTCGATTTGCAGGTCGCGCGCGCCAAGGCCTGGGCGCAGCTCGCCTATCTCGCAGGAGACGACCAATGACCAGACTACGCATATTCATCATTCTGCTGATCGTCGCCGGCGCAGCGGGCGCATTCTTCCTGTTGCGGGCAGGCGGGCATGAACCGCAGGGGGAGGGGGCCGCAGGCGGCGAACGCAAGATCGCTTATTGGGTCGCGCCCATGGATCCGAACTATCGCCGCGATGAACCCGGCAAGTCGCCCATGGGGATGGACCTGATCCCCGTCTATGAAGACGAGGCCGGGGGCGGCGCGCAAGGGCCCTCGCTGAGGATCGATCCCGCCGTCGTCAACAATATCGGCGTCAAGACGCAGCAAGTTGTGCGCGAAGACATGCCGCGCAGGATCGAAACCGTCGGCGCCGTCATGATCGACGAAGAGGCGCGCTCTGACATTCACGTCCGCGCCGAAGGCTGGATCGAAAAGCTTCATGTGGAAGCTGTCGGCGAGAAGGTGGAGGAAGGCGAGGTTCTGTTTGAATTCTACGCCCCGTCGCTGGTCGCTGCGCAATCGGAGTTCATTCAGGCGCTGAAGATCGGACGGCCGATGCTGGTCGATGCCGCGACGGAGCGGCTGACTTCGCTTGGCATGAGCGCAGATCAGATCGCGGAAATAAGGCGCACGAGGAAGGCGATGCGCAATGTTGCTGTCAAAGCGTCGCAATCCGGCGTCGTCGCCATGCTCAATGCGCGCGAGGGCATGTATCTGCGGCCCAGCGATATGGCGATGCGCCTCGCCGATCTCTCGAATGTCTGGATCATCGCCGACGTTTTCGACACGGAGGCCGCCTGGGTCGAAACGGGCGATCGCGCGGTGATGACCCTGCCGGCGTTTCCGGGCGAACGCTGGGAAGGCGCGGTCGACTATGTTTATCCGACCGCGGAGATGATGACCCGAACCGTTCAGGCCCGTCTGCGCTTTCCCAATCCCGGCGACCGGCTGCGTCCCAACATGTTTGCAAACGTCACGATTGAAGCAGAGCCGAAAGAAAACGTGCTGGCCGTCACGCAGTCCGCTGTGATCCGGTCGAGCAAGGGCGATCGCGTCATCCTCGCTCTCGGCGAGGGGCGTTTCCGCCCGGCGGAAGTCAGGACGGGCATGGAAAGCGGCGGCAAGGTCGAAGTGCTCGCCGGTCTTGAAGAAGGCGAGCGCGTCGTCGTCGAAAGTCAGTTTCTTATCGACTCTGAGGCGAGCCTTGATTCCGGATTGCTGCGTCTCGCCCCGCCACAGAATATGGAAACAGGCCCCATGCCGGCGGGAGAAGACCCGATGGAAGGCATGGATATGTCGCAAGCAGACACGAGCGACGACGCGGGCGGCGAGTCCATGGCTGGTATGGACATGGAGCATGATGATCACGCGGCGCCGGCCGCTGCGGCCGTCGAGGCGCAGGGACGCGTTGTCAGCATGGATATGGATGCCAAGAGCGTCACCATCGACCACGGCCCGATTTCCGAACTCGGTTGGCCTTCGATGGTGATGGCGTTCAAGGCGCCGTCCGGAATCAACATCATGAGCGTCAAAGTCGGCGAGCCCGTGCGCTTCGCGTTCCGTGAAACGGCGACGGGCTACGAACTCAGCAAGATCGAGCCGATGCCGGAAGAGAGCGAAAAGGGAGACCGGCAATGATCTCCCAAATCATTCGCGGTTCCATAGAGAACCGGTTTCTCATCATCGTGGGCGCGTTATTCCTCGCTGTCGCAGGCGTCATTTCACTGCGCGCCACGCCGCTCGACGCGATCCCCGACCTTTCCGACGTTCAAGTTATCATCAAGACCAGCTATCCAGGCCAGGCGCCGCAGGTTGTCGAGGATCAGGTGACCTATCCTCTGGCGACAGCCATGCTCGCCGTGCCCGGCGCCAAGACCGTGCGCGGCTATTCCTTCTTCAACGATTCCTATGTCTACATCATCTTCGAAGACGGAACCGATCTTTACTGGGCGCGCTCGCGGGTTCTCGAATACCTAAGCCAGGTTGCGCCGCAACTGCCTGACGGCGCCAAGCCCGCGCTCGGGCCCGATGCAACCGGCGTCGGCTGGGTCTATCAATACGCTCTGGTTGACAAGACCGGAAAACACGATCTTGCCGACCTGCGCTCGCTTCAGGATTGGTTCCTGAAATACGAATTGCAGACCGTTGAAGGCGTCTCGGAAGTCGCCGCCATCGGCGGCATGGTCAAACAATATCAGGTGGTCGTCGACCCGAACCGCTTGCGCTCATTCGGCATCCCGCTCGTCGATGTGCGCCGCGCCATCGAACGCGGCAATATGGAAACCGGCGGCCGCGTCGTCGAGATGGCGGAGGCGGAATATATCGTCCGCGCCGGCGGCTATATCGAGTCGATCGCCGATCTCGAACGGATTCCGTTGCGCGTCAACGACGCGGGAACGCCGATCCTCTTGCGCGATATAGCCGACATCCGCCTCGGGCCGGAACTGCGCCGCGGCGTCGGCGAGCTCAACGGCGAAGGCGAGGCGGTCGGCGGCGTCATCATCATGCGCGCCGGCGGCAACGCCGAGGCGACCATAAAACGCGTCAAGGAAAAGCTGGAAACATTGAAGGCGAGCCTGCCGGATGGCGTCGAGCTGGTGACGACCTATGACCGCTCCAAGCTCATCGAGCGATCGGTGGAGACCCTCAAGGGAAAGCTGTTTGAAGAATTCATCATCGTCGCGCTCGTGTGCGCCCTCTTTCTCTATCATCTGCGGTCGGCGCTTGTCGTCGTCATCAGCTTGCCACTAGGCGTGGTCGCCGCTTTCATCGTGATGAATGCGCAAGGCATCACCGCGAACATTATGTCGCTCGGCGGCATCGCCATCGCCATTGGCGCCATGGTCGACGCCACCATCGTCATGATCGAAAATGTTCACAAGAAACTGGAGGAACATCCCGAAAGCGGGCAGTCCCGCTGGCGGCTTATCGCTGATGCTTGTGTCGAGGTCGGTCCGCCGCTTTTCTTCTCGCTTTTGATCATTACGCTCAGCTTCACGCCAATCTTTGCGCTGCAAGCGCAGGAAGGCCGGCTGTTTTCTCCGCTCGCCTTCACGAAAACCTACGCCATGGCGGCGGCCACAATCCTGTCCGTGACGCTTGTCCCTGTGCTGATCGGGTTTCTCGT
This sequence comes from Alphaproteobacteria bacterium, assembly GCA_030428745.1. Classification (GTDB taxonomy): domain Bacteria; phylum Pseudomonadota; class Alphaproteobacteria; order Caulobacterales; family Parvularculaceae; genus Hyphococcus. Next base: position 35,520 of record JAUIEG010000001.1, on the reverse strand, counting down.
GCGCGGTCGAATTGCGCCCGAACACGAGAACCCGGTCAATCGGCTGCTCATGCGCGGATATAGACCGGTGATCGGACTGGCGCTGCGCCGGCCATGGGCGACGATCGGCGCGGCGGCGTTGTTGATCGCCAGCATGGGCGTTCCGGCGAGTCTTATCGGCGGCGAGTTCATGCCCGACCTCGATGAAGGTGATCTTCTCTATATGCCTAGCGCCTATCCGGGGATTTCCGCCGGCAAGGTCGCCCAAGTCGTTCAGCAGACGAACAAGCTGATCATGACGATCCCGGAAGTCGAAACCGTTTACGGCAAGGCGGGAAGGGCGGAGACGGCGACCGATCCTGCGCCGCTGCCCATGATCGAAACGACCATACAATTAAAGCCGCGCTCCGAATGGCGGCCCGGCGTCACCATGGACTCGCTCAAGGCCGAACTGAATTCGCTGGTCGATGTGCCAAGTCTCACCAATGTGTGGATCATGCCGATCAAGAACCGCCTCGACATGCTGGCGACCGGCATCAAAACGCCGGTCGGCGTCAAGGTCGCCGGTCCCGACCTCAACGTCATCGGCGAGGTCGGTCGCGAGATTGAGAACGTTTTACAAAGCGTTCCGGGAACGTCTTCTGTTTACGCCGAGCGCGTCACCGGCGGGCGGTTCATCGACGTCGACATCAATCGCGAGGCGGCGGCGCGTATCGGGCTCAACATCGCCGACGTTCAGGATATCGTGAAGACGGCGATCGGCGGCATGACTGTCAGCCAGAGCGTCGAGGGCCTCGAACGCTACCCGATCAATTTGCGCTATCCTCGCGATATTCGCGATTCGCCGGAACGCTTGCGTGAATTGCCAATCATGACGGCGTCCGGGGCGGAAATACCGCTCGGTCGCATCGCCGACATTGGAGTCAGCGAAGGGCCCGCCGTCATTCGCAGCGAGAATGCGCGGCTCAATGGCTGGATCTATGTGGACATCGCGGGACGCGACATCGGTTCCTATGTCGAAGAGGCGCGTCGGGTTGTTGCCGAAAAGGTGAACCTTCCGGCTGGTTATTCCATCGCCTGGTCGGGCCAGTACGAATATATGCAGCGCGCGAAGGAGCGGTTCGCCTATGTCGGTCCCGGCATGTTGCTCATTATCATGCTGCTCCTGTTCCTGAATTTCAGAAAAGCGTCGGACGTGCTGATCATTCTCGGATCGCTGCCCTTCGCCCTTGTTGGCGGGTTGTGGCTGATGTTCCTCCTCGGCTTCAATTTGTCTGTCGCTTCCGCCGTCGGTTTCATCGCGCTCGCGGGCGTCGCGGTCGAAATCGGCGTGTTGATGATCATGTATCTGAAGCAAGAGGTCGCAGCGGCGAACGCCAAAGCGGAGAAAGAAGGCGCGCCGCTCGACGAAGCGCATTTCGCCGACGCGATCGCTAAAGGCGCGCTCCGGCGTCTTCGGCCGATCATGATGACGTTCGCTGTGATTCTCGCCGGCCTCATGCCGATCATGTACGGGCACGGGACCGGCGGCGAAGTCATGCGCCGGATCGCCGCGCCGATGATCGGCGGCATTGTCAGCGCGACCGTGCTCGCGCTTGTCGTCATCCCGGCGGTTTACTTTCTGTGGAATCGACGGGCGTTGATAGCTTCATCAAAAGTGTCGTCGCTCCCGCGCGGTCTAGCGCCAGCCGAATAAATTCGTTTGGGCGAGCAAAAAGATTGTGGTCGCGCCTTAATGCTCATGCGCACAGAGCGCGTGATTGGAGAGAATTCCAATCACGCGGCAGTCTGAAATTTTGTCGACGCTGCATTCCTTGATCATCCGATTGAGCTCGCGTTCGAGCGATTTCAATCGCTTGATGCGTTGTCTGACATCTTCGGCGTGACGGCGTGCGATTTCATCAACGTCCGCGCAGGACCGGTTCTCGTTTCTGGAGAGGGCGATCAGCTCGCGGATCGCCTCCAGCGGAAAGCCAAGATCGCGGGCGTGGCGGATGAACCGCATTCTCTCAATGGCTTTGGCGTCGTATATTCGCTGGCCGCCGTCCGACCGTTCCGGCGGATCAATAAGGCCTATGCTCTCATAATAACGGATCGTCGTGACCTTGACGTCCGAGGCTTTCGCCAGTCGGCCGATGGTGACCGGAATTTTTTCGGATTTCGGCATTATTCCTCTTGAACCTACAGTTGCTGTAGACATTAGGTTAGGCTCAGCGGCAAAGCAATGGAGAGCCGGGATGGCCGGATGCGCCTGCGAAGACAAGCAAATCGAAGTCGATCAATTCGACGGCCGGTCGCCCGCCTATAAGCGGGCGCTGATCGCGGTGATTGCGATTAACGCTGTAATGTTTTTGGTGGAAATGTCGGCGGGCTATCTTGGAAGTTCACAGGCGCTGAAAGCCGACGCCCTCGATTTCGCGGGCGATTCGGCGACCTACGCTTTGAGCTTTGCGGTTATCGGCGCGGCGCTGCGCACGCGCGCAATGGCGGCGCTCATTAAAGGCGCCAGCCTTGGCTTAATGGCTTTGTTTGTGCTGACCACTACGATCGCGAGCGCATTTGGCGAAGCTTCTCCTGTTGCGCCGGTGATGAGCGGCGTCGGGTTTGCGGCGCTCGCCGCCAATGTTGCAAGCGTTTTCATTCTTCTTCGCTGGCGCGGCGGAGACTCGAATGTTCGATCCGTCTGGCTGTGCTCGCGTAACGACGCCATCGGTAATCTCGCCGTGATCGCCGCCGGCGCCGCCGTTTGGCTGACTGGATCGTTCTTGCCTGACTTGATCGTCGCTGCATTGCTCGCCTCGTTGTTTGTGAAGTCCTCAATCTCGATCACCGCGCAAGCGCTTCGGGAAATCAAAGCCGCGACCAACAAGCCGACTTATTTGCAGAGGGAAAGCTAATCTATGAAACCGGCTTTTCCGCCTGCGCTTCAGACTGCGGTATATGCCGCATTGAGCTGGTTCCTTGCCAATCGCTTTCCGGAATTCATGATTGAGTGGAATGGTTTTCGGTATTTGGCGGCCGGCTTAATCACGGTCGGTCTGGTCATCATCGCGATTGCAATCGGCGCCTTCGTCCGGGCGAAGACGACGATCAATCCGGTATCGCCTGACATCGCCAGAAAACTCGTGACGAAGGGGCTTTACCGAATTTCACGCAATCCGATGTATTTCGGGATGTTGCTATTACTAGTCGGATGGGCCGTCTATTTGCAGAATCCATTGGGTTTTGCGCCGACCGCTATGTTTATCGTGACGATGACCACTCTTCAGATCAAGCCGGAAGAAAAAGCTCTAAGAAATAAATTTGGGTCTGAGTATGACGCGTACTGCAAGCGCGTGCGCAGATGGATTTAGAAGAATGATCGGAGGCCAGGTTGACGCAGTATGAGAATGTCATTTTGATAATCGGATTGGCGAGCGGAACGGGCTTTATTGCCGTTCTTCTTTGGTCGATCTGTTTTCCAGAACGCAGACTGTGGCCGCCCCAGATATACTCGAACTGGAAATCGGCGCTCGTTTGGGCGGGAACGCTCGGCATTTTCGTTTCCGCCATCTGGCTCGGAATTTCAGGATGGGGAAGCGCGCCCATTTCCCCATGGCTGCGATTTAGTCTTGGACCAATTTTGCTTGTCCTCTCAAACCTCGCTGTCTGGGCCGAGGCGGCGCGTTTCGGGTACGCTCAAACCAGCGGCGCCCCCGGCGAACTGGTCATGAGCGGTCTCTATAATTATTCGCGTCATCCGCAATATGTCGCCGATGTCGCCATGTTGATCGGATGGTTTGTCTTGACTGCCTCCATGCCCGCCTTGCCGGTTTTGATGGCGGGCGTTACGGCCTTGCTGATTGCGCCATTCGCTGAAGAGCCTTGGCTGAAAGAAAAATACGGCGATGCTTATCGCGATTACACTCGACAGGTTCCGCGATTTCTCGGTCGGCCGCGTAAAGTCACAGAGCAATGATTTTTCTAGGCTGTCCTCGGCCCGAAGATGATGATCGCCGCCCCGAGCAGCGCGACGGCGGCGCCGCTCAAATCCCATCGGTCGGGCGGATGGCGTTCGATAAGCCACAGCCAAAGGAGCGAAGCGCAGATATACACCCCGCCATAGGCCGCATAGGCCCGGCCCGCTGCGGCAGTATCAATCAGGGTCAACGCCCAGGCGAATACCGCCAGCGAAACAAGTCCTGGCGCAATCCACAGTGCGGATTTGTCGAGCCGCAGCCACATCCAAAAGGCGAAACAGCCGGCGATTTCGCAGAAAGCCGCAACTCCATATACAATTCCGGTTTTCAGCATATTGGCCTCGGTTTGTGGCGGTGCGGCGAATTCTCTAATGATTTGTCAGGAAAAGGCAGTTAAAACCCGATAGCAATGTTTCGCCGCTTTTCTCCATATCGCGCACTGATTGCGCTTCTCACCGCAGCCATGTGGACGCTGAGCGCGATCGCCGGGCCTGTGCATGCGGCAGAAGAAGAATTTCATCACGCGACCCAGCATCAGGATGACGGCGGTCTTACGACTGCGCAGGACGACAGCGCGCCGCAGGACGAGCGTTCCGTTCACCCGGAGCACGCTGCGCATTGTCATGCCGGCGCATGTCATTTTCACGCCCTGTCTCGCGCCTCATTGGAGCCAGCGTCCGTGCTTCTCTTTGCAAGCAAGATCATAGCGCCGGAAAACGGTGTTGTGCCCCAGGCTTCTCTTTCCTCCTTATTCCGTCCTCCACGAATCTGACTGATCGCGCGCGTTCCGCGCGCCCATCAGTAATTTTGATTCCAAGAGGACAATGACCAATGACCATCAGAATATGCGGGCCCCTGCTCGCCGCTTTTGCGGCGTGGGGGCTCGGCGCTGCGTCCGCGCAGGAGAGCGCCGCTGAGCCTGGCCCGACGCTAGGACAATTTCTTGAAGACGCCGCGCGCAATCATCCAAGGCTCGAAGAAGCGCGCGCCGAACTCGATGCGGCGGAAGCGCGCGGGCGCGCCAATTCGCGGCCGCTCTACAATCCGGAATTCGAGGGCGAGTTCTCGGACAGCGAAGACGATGCGGATGACAGTCGCTCTATCGGCCTGTCGAAAGCCTTCGACATCACCAATAAGCGCGCCACTCGGGCGAAGGGCGCGCGCAGCGCCGTCGACGCCGCAAGTTTTGCCTATGAAGCGGAAAAGCGTGCGTTATTCGCCGATCTCCTGATCGCGCTGGCGGATTACCAGGCCAGGAAACGCCTTTCCGATCTGGCGGCCCGGCGCGCCGACGTCGCGCGCGAGTTTTCTTCGATTGCAGACCGCCGCGCGGAGGCCGGTGATCTGTCAAAATCGGAGCGTCTTGCCGCGCGCTTGAGCCTTTCCCAGGCGATCGCCGAGCAAACGACCGCCCGAAGCGAGTTCTCCGAAGCGCGACAAGCTTTGACAGCGCTTGTGGGCGAAGTCATGCCGGCCTGGCCGGTGCTGCCTGACCCGCCGGCGGCGGCGCCGCCGCTCGATATGACGCTGGTCCGCCGCTTGCCGGAACTGCGCGCGGCGGAAGCGCGCGCCGACGCGCTGTCGGCCGAAATCCGTTATGCCAAAAAAGCGCGCATTCCCGATCCGACCATCGGCGCCGCCTATGGACGCGAAGGAGACGCCGATTTCGCCGGCGTCCGATTGTCCGTACCCATACCGGTTTTTGCGTCCGGACAGGCCGAAGTCGATGAGGCGCGCGCCGAACGCATCGCCGCCGAGCAAGCGATCCGCAATCAGCTGCGCAACGCCGAAGCGCGGCTCGTCGAAGCCAGCGGACGCTTCGCCGTCGCGGCGGGGACGTGGCGCGCATGGATGCGCGACGGGTCGGATGTGCTCGGCGAGCAACGCCGCGTGCTCGATCAGCTATGGCGGTCGGGCGACATCACAGCGGTCGAATATCTCGTGCAGCTCGATCAAACCTACAGCGCGGAACGCGCAGGAATTGAACTTCAAGGGTCTTTATGGCGCGCCTGGATCGATTGGCTCGATGCGTCAGGGACGCTCAATGAATGGATGGAGACTCTGTAATGCGTAACTTTCGAAAACTGAATTCTGGCCTTGGACTGGCGATCATCGCCCTCGCGGCGCTGACAGTCGCAGGCTGCGGCGCATCGGATGCTGAACAAAAATCAGCGTCAGTCGAGCAGTCGGAAGAGGGCCACGGCGAAGAAGGCGGCGGTCATATCGAAATGACGGCGGCGGAGCGGAGCGCCAAGGGGATCAAATCCATTGCGCTCGGCAATCGACAACTGACCGGTGAGTTCATTGCGCCGGGCGAGGTGACGGCGAACCGCTACAAGACAGCGCAGGTCGCGCCGCGCATCAGCGCGCAGATTGTCGAGCGACATATCGTGCGCGGAGAGAAAGTCGAGGAAGGCGCGCCGCTGGTCACGCTCTCCAGCGTCGAAATGGCCGAAGCGCAAGGCGCGCTCATCATCAACGACAAAGAATGGCGCCGCGTCCGAAATCTCGGCCGGGACGTCGTTTCTGAAAAGCGTTACGTCGAGGCGGAAGTCGCGCGCCAGCAGGCCCATGCCAAACTCCTCTCATTCGGCATGGCTGAGCAGGAAGTCGCCGCGCTTCTGAAAACCGGCGACGCCAGCAAGGCGACAGGCCGCTTCATTCTGTTCGCGCCGCAGTCCGGCACCGTCGTCCGCGACGATTTCACCTTGGGAGAGTTTGTCGATCCCGGCCGGGTGCTGGTCGAAATCAGCGACGAATCGACGGTCTGGGTTGAAGCGCGACTGACCGCCGAACAGGCGCAAAGAATAGCCGTCGGCGCATCCGCGCGCGTTAAGTCCAGCGCGGGACACTGGGAAGAAGGCGAGGTCATTCAGCTCCAGCACGCGCTTGATGAAACGACGCGCACCTTGATGGCGCGCATCGAGATCGGCAATGAAGACGATGATTTTCACGCAGGTCAATTCGTTGATGCAGCAATCGCCGCCGGCGCCGGCGATGAAATGCTGGCGTTGCCGGAAAGTGCGATTGTCCTGATGGACGGCGCGCCGACCGTTTTCCGCATCGAAGGCGATGAGATCGAACCCGTCAGTGTTGAAACCGGGACCGCCAGCGGCGGATGGATCGAAATCGCGTCTGGCGTCTCGGCAGGCGATGAGATCGTCACTGACCAAACCTTTCTCCTCAAATCGCTCATTCAAAAGACGAAAATGGGCGAAGGCCACGGGCATTAGGAGCGCGATCCATGTTGAACAAACTCGTCGAATTTTCGCTCCAGTATAAATTCCTGGTGCTTATCATCTTCGCTGTCGTCGGCTTTCTCGGCTGGCGCGCCGTCACAACGGTTCCCATTGACGCGTTCCCGGACGTGACGCCCGTGCAGGTCAACATCTACACGGAATCGCCGGGGCTTGCCGCCGAAGATGTCGAGCAATTGCTGACATTTCCCGTGGAGTCGGCGATGGCCGGACTTCCTGACGTCTCGGAAATCCGTTCGGTCAGTCTCTTCGGCCTTTCCTATGTCGCCGTCTACTTCAAGGACAGCGTCGATATCTATTTCGCGCGCCGTCTCGTCATGGAGCGGCTTGCGGAAGTTCGCGACCGGATACCGGAAGGCTACGGCTCGCCGGAAATGGGTCCGAACGCTTCCGGCCTCGGACAGGTCTTCTGGTACACGCTCGAACGCGCTGACGAGTCCCTTAAGGGCGACATCAGCGATATGGATTTGAGGACGCTGCAGGACTGGAACGTGCGCCTCATCCTGCGCACGGCCGCCGGCGTCGACGACGTAATGTCCTGGGGCGGGCAGGAGCGCCAGTTTCAGGTTCAGATCGACCCTTTGCAACTCATCAAATATGAGCTCGGTTTTTCCGATGTCGTCGAAGCGCTTGAGGCGAATAACCGGCAGGTCGGCGGGCAATATATCGATCAGGGGCCGGAGCAATATCTCGTTCGCGGCCTGGGTCTCGTCCGGGACGAGATCGATATCGGCAATATCGTCGTCAAGGTGAAGGACGGCGCCCCCGTCTATGTTCGCGATGTTGCGAAAGTCGAACAGGCGCCGGCGCTGCGCTTCGGCGCCGTCACCCGCGACGGCGAAGAAGTTGTGCTCGGCATGGCGCTCGCGCGTATCGGCGAGAACGCCAAGAATGTCGTCGACGCGGTGAAGGAAAAGGTCGAGACGGTCGAGGGCGCGCTGCCCGACGGCGTCGTCATCAAACCGATTTACGACCGCACCGAGCTTGTGGAGAAGGCAGTCGGCACAGCGGAGAAAGCCCTCATTGAAGGGTCAATTCTCGTCGCCATCGTGCTGTTTCTGTTTCTCGGCGAAATCCGCTCCGCGCTGGTCGTGATCACGGCGCTGCCGCTCGCCATGCTGATCGCCTTTATTTTCATGGGCCAGGCGGGACTCTCGGCCAATCTCATGTCGCTGGCCGGTCTCGCCATCGGCATCGGCATGATGGTCGACGGCGCCGTCGTCATGGTCGAAAACTCGTTTCGGATCATGGCGGAACGAAAAGAAGAGGGCGGCGAGGTCAACCGCACCGCGGCTGTTCTGGAGGCGGCGCGCGAAGTCGCAAATCCGATCGCGTTCGCGATCATGATCATCATCGTCGTCTTTTTGCCTTTGTTCAGCCTTGAAGGGCTCGAAGGCAAACTCTTCAAGCCCATGGCGTTTAATATCAGCTTCGCCATGGCCGGTTCTTTACTCCTGACGCTGACCATCATTCCGGTTCTGGCGGCGATGATCCTGAAGCCCAAGGAAGAACGCGACACCATGCTGATGCGCATCGTCAAGCGAGGCTATCTGCCCCTGATCGCCTGGTCACTCGACAACAAGCGCAAAGTAGGACTTGCCGCCGGCGGCCTCCTTGTCGCCAGCCTCGCGCTCTTTCCCTTCCTCGGTAAGGAATTCATGCCGCAATTGCAGGAAGGCTCGATCATGTGGCGGGTGACGTCGATCCCATCGACGTCGCTCGATCAGTCGATCGAGATTTCGAAGGAGATCGAACACGCACTTGGCGAGTTTCCCGAGGTAGAAACCACCATCGCCATGATTGGCCGGGCCGAAAAAGGCGAAACCGCCGACGTCAACTACATGGAAATCTACACGGCCTTGAAACCGCAAAGCGAATGGCCGCGCAAGCGGTCGGTCGCATCGCTCGCCGATGACATGCGCGAAAAGCTCGAAGAAACCGTGCCGACATCGGTCGTCGCCTTCACGCAGCCGATTCAGATGCGCGTTGAGGAGTTGATCTCCGGCGTGCGCGCGACGCTGGCCGCCAAAATCTACGGTCAGGATCTTGGCGAACTCGACCGGCTTAGCCAGGAGATCAAGGAGGCGATATCCGGCGTGCCGGGCGCGGCTGATCTTTCTCTCGAAGCCAATATCGGCAAGCCGCAAATCCGGATTCAGGTCGATCGCGCCGAACTCGCGCGTTACGGCATGAACGCTGACGACGTTCTCAATGTCGTGCGTACCGGCATCGGCGCTGAACCGGTAGGCACGCTCATTGACGGCGTCCGGCGATTCGACATTACGGCGCGTCTTCAAGATGCATCGAAAGCGTCCATGGAATCGATCCGCAATATTCCGCTGCAAACGGCGGACGGCGCAATCATTCCGCTCGGACGGGTTGCAACGGTCACGTCGGCGGAAGGCTATTCCTTCGTCCGCCGCGAACAGTTGCAGCGCTACGCCGTCATCCAGATGGATGTGCGTGGGCGCGATGTCGACGGCTTCGTCAAGGACGCCAATGAGGTCATTGCGGCGAATGTGGATTTGCCGCCGGGCTACTGGATCGAATGGGGCGGCGCCTTTGAAAACCAGCAGCGGGCGCTTGCGAAACTGTCGCTGATAGTCCCGGCGACGATCTTTTTCATCTTCGTGCTGCTCTACACGGCGTTCAATTCTGTGAAATACGCCGCGTTGATTATCGCAAACGTTCCCTTCGCAGCCAGCGGCGGGCTCTTCGCGCTCTTCGTCACCGGGCAATATCTGTCCGTGCCGTCGGCGATCGGCTTCATCGCCGTCTTCGGCGTCGCCATGTTGAACGGCATCGTGCTCGTCAGTTTCATTAATGAACAGCGCGACGCCGGCTTCAGCGTTCGCGACGCCGTTCGGCGCGGCGCCGAACTGCGCTTGCGGCCTGTGCTGATGACGGCGAGCGTCGCCATTCTCGGCCTTATACCGATGCTCTTGTCAACCGGCATCGGGGCCGAGACGCAAAGGCCTCTGGCTTCTGTCGTCGTCGGCGGTTTGCTGACGTCGACAGCGCTGACGCTGATTCTCCTGCCGGTCATCTATGAGTGGATGGAAACGCGCGGCCGGAAGTCTGAGCCGGCGCCGTCTCGCGGCGATCTCGACCTCGCCGACGCGCATGCAAAAGCAGCCGAATGAAAGGAGGCGCATCATGATTGAGATCAAGGCGTTCATTCATCGCAGCCGGGCGGCGAGCGTCGTTCGCGCCTTACGCAAAGCCGGTTTCGCCAACATGACGGCCGTCGATGTCAAGGGCATGGTCAAGGCGCTTGACGAAAAAGAGCAGCAATATTCAACCGAGCTTGGCGACCGCGTAATCACGGAAGTGAAGCTGGAGCTTGTCTGCGAAGACGACCGGCTCTCCGAAGCCGCCGATCTGATACGCGCTCACGGTAATACCGATATGGAGGAATCGGGCTTCATTTATGTGAGCAAGATCACGGCCGCCATTCCTATCTAAGTCACTTGTATCTGGTCTCGCAGTTCGTCCGTGTCACTTCGAATTGCGAGCGGGCGATAGCGCTAACTTCCTGCGCGCGTAGTCGTCCGGCGTAACCAGAGGAGCCGCCGGGTTCGTCCCCCTAACCCGGCGGCTCTACTTGCAACATTCAGTTCCATTCGGTGTTCATGGTAGTATCGTGACGGAACAACTGGCCGCGCTGCAGGATTTCTAATTTACCCGGTGAAGGCATCTTCGATGAGTCAAAGCCATAATCATTCGCATGTCGCGGGAGGCGGGAACGAGGGCAAGCTTGCGCTAGCCGTCGTTTTGACTGGCGGATTCATGCTTGCGGAAGCCGCCGGCGGACTAATTTCCGGCTCGCTTGCATTGCTCGCTGACGCCGGCCACATGCTCACCGATTTTGCGTCATTGGCTCTTGCTTGGTTCGCGTTACGCATCGCCCGCAAACCCGCCACCTGGAAGCGAAGCTACGGCTTCGACCGGTTTTCGGTTCTTGCGGCTTTCGTCAACGGACTCGCCTTATTTCTAATTGCGGCGTGGATTTGCTGGGAAGCTTACAATCGGCTTCGAGAGCCCGGGGAGATTCTCGGCGGACTGATGTTCTGGGTGGCGGTTGCGGGCCTCGCCGTCAATTTATTGGCATTCTGGATTTTGTCTCGCGGAGAGAGGGGTAATTTGAATGTCCGGGCGGCGGCGCTTCACGTCATGGGTGATCTTTTGGGATCGGTCGGCGCGATCGTTGCGTCGATCGTCATCATGACGACAGGCTGGACACCGGCGGACCCGCTGCTTTCGGTGTTCGTCGCTATCATTATCCTGCGCGCCGCGTGGCGGGTCGTAAAGGAAAGCGCGCATATCCTGCTCGAAGGCGCGCCTGAACATCTCGATCGGCGCGAAATCGCCGCGGCGTTGACCCGCGAAATTTCAGGCGTCGCGCGCGTTGACCATATCCATGTGTGGTCCATCACCGAGGAGCGTCCGATGATCACGATGGAAGTCGTGACGGTGGGCGATACGGATATGAACAGCGTGCGGCGGAAAATTAAAGACTATTTGCGAGAAAATTTCAGCGTCGATCATGCGACCGTGGAGATAATAAGCGATGGCGTTGACGGCATTGCTGCGAATTTTACTGATTGATCTTCGATTGGCTCAGCAGTTTGTTGAGAAGTTCGCTTTGCGCGCGATGCTTGTCCGGATTGTCGATCATCAATTTTTTGAGGTTCAAAAGTTTCCATTTAATCGCCGGTAGCTCCGCGGCGTGCGGCAAGCCGATGAGCGTGAAGTCAGGCTCGGCCGCTTGCAGCGTCATGAGGAATTCGGCGGCGTTTCCATTGAGCCGCGCCTGAATGTCGCCGATTAGCCGTATTCGCGCGGATAGAAGTGCATCGATATTGATCGGTTCGGCAGTCATGCCGGCGAACTCCCGGACGAAGTCCTCGCCGATATCCTTTTCGTTTGGCGCCAGCAATTCATGAATGGGGCGGTTGGAACAGGCGGCGTAGACGAGGAAGGCGCGGGACAGATCGTCTGTGAGCCCTTCGTTTTCGTAGAGGATTTTAATGTCGAACAGGTCACGCGGATGCTGGCGGTCGAGCGCGGCGCAAATCTTTCCGGCGTAAAGGTCCGCATGCGACAGGACCTGCACCTCAACATAGCCGAACGCGCTTTCGACAGCGGGAGCAATAATCCGCCTTTCCGGCGGGAATACGGTCCCGCGCAGAACCGGGGACAGTTCAAGTTTCACCTGGGTCCGGCCGTCCCTGATGAGGAGCCGCAGCTCGTTCTCCCGCACGGCCGGCGGATCGATGGTGGCGATGGCGGGAGAACTCGCCACAAGCTGTTCGCCGATGCGGAGAAGCGCCGCACTGATCTTCGGCAGCGCCGTCTCCCTCGGCTCCAGCGGCAGATAAGCAAGATCAATATCAACCGACAGGCGCGGCATGTCGCGAAGAAAGAAATTGATCGCCGTGCCGCCTTTAAGCGCGAAATCAGTCTCTCTCGCTACATAGGGAAGCACGCGCACAAGAAGGCGAACCTGCTCTTCGAAGGCCTGACGCTTAAGTGTCATCTGCGAAACTCTCAGGGACAGTGATGGCGTAAGTCGGATCGAGGCGGCCGGGCTTGGCGATCACGCGATTGCCTCGGCCGAGGTCGAAATCATTCGGATCAAGATACGCGCGCCACTGGAATTGATGGCGGTCGGCGAGCCAGAAGAAAAGCCGTTTCACCCGGATATTGACGCATAGGTTAAGAACGGTTTCCAGCCGGCGCGGCGACAGGGTCGCAAGCCCCTGCATGAGCTGATCGGCATGTTCGAATGATACGCGGTTGGGCACGTCGAACAGCACTTCGAGGATTGCGCGCTCCGGCGTCGACAAAGACAGCGGCGGCAAATGCTCCGCGATTTGCAGGGTGGTGAGTCCCGCCATGGCGGGATCGCTTCTTTTGCGCCGGCGCCGCTCCTGCGCGTCTTCGCGATCATCATCATTCTCGGCGTATGGGCTCGCCGCAAAGAGACGCGCCTCACTGCGTTTCTCGAACGTGACGTCCTTGACGAGATGATTGATCCAGGCGGGCAGGGGATCGGCGCCGAAAAGGACGACGCGCCGCTTTCCCGACAGGACGAGATAGTGGCCAAGGCCATGAAGTTCGAGCGCCGTCAGCCCGCCGACCGAAAGGTCGCCGCCCATGCGCTGCAGGGAACAGACAACGCCCTCCCAGCCAAGCTGTGTATCGGGCCGGATATAGATCCCCGGCCGTAGCGAGATCAGCTGACCGGATTTGACCAGATTATCGATGCTGTGCCGGGCGTAGCCCTTGCCCGACAGCCATTCCTTCGTCACGAACAGCCCGAAAGGCGCGTCTTCCCGCAGTCGCGTGCGCTGTTCGGCGTTGAGGGGCATCTGTGCGCCTTTTCGTCTATTTGCGGCGATGATCGCCGCAAAATACTACAATTTCAAATATATGAAATATCGACGAGTTTAACAAGTACTGAAATTACGGCGTTCATCGCCGCAAATTTTGAGAAATTGACATATTCAGCGACTAGGGTTGCCGGGATTGTCACGCAAGCGACGGGAAGGCGCAGGCGCCTGTTTTCGTATGGGGGGGCACTCGCGCTTACGCTACAGACCCATCTGTCCGAGCTGATCTTCGGAAAATATGTGAACTGAACGCCGGGGGCGTCGGGTTTCGTGGGCATTCTAAGTGTTCAGGCGGCCGCCGCTTTGCGGCGCCGGGCTCTAGGCGCGCCAATCACGCGTGATTGGCGGCCCGAAGCCGACAAATTCAAAAGGTGAATTCGTCGTCTTCGCCGTGCCGGTGACGATCCCTGCCGCAGGCCCGCGCTGCGCGCGGGATAAGGGCGCAGGGCTTTGCCCCGCGGCTTGTTGGTCATTCCCCTCGGGACAGCGGGGGCGGCGGAACGGAAGACGGGGCGAATAGCGCCGGGCGGCCGCGCCGCAACCGCTTTGGCACATTATCCGTCTCGATTGCTTTTCTCATCCTACCAAACCAGTTGCGCCCCGGCCTCCGATGCCCGGCGCTCATGCTCGCCCCGTTTCCGCCGCCCCCGCCGTCCCGGGGGAATTTGCGGGCGGAAAGGCAAGGAGCGAGCAGCCATGACATCACTTGAAACCGCAACCGACGCGCCCAGCCGCGCCGTCCAGCGAAAGAACGCGACGAACACGGGCGCGAAGCCGCGCGGGCGTTCCGGCAAGAGAAAGCCGGGCGCCGATCTTTATACCGAAGTCACAACGAAGATCGTGAAGGAACTGGAAGCCGGACGCTTTCCATGGGCGCAGCCTTGGGCCGCAAGAGGTGAAGCCGCGACGATTGCCGCAGGCTTGCCGAAGAATGCACAGACAGGCCGCGCCTATTCCGGGATCAACATTCTTCTTCTCTGGGGCGCCGCCATCGAAAACGGCTTTTCCGGCCAGACATGGCTGACTTATCTGCAGGCGAAAACCTTGGGCGGTTCGGTGATGAAGGGCGAGCGCGGCTCAATGGTCGTTTACGCCGACAAATTTATCCCGAAAGACGAGCAGGCTAGAGTCGAAAAAGAGGGCGGCGACGCCGCTTTCGTGCCATTCCTCAAACGCTACACCGTCTTTAACGCCGCGCAATGCGAAGGCCTGCCGCCGGAACTGACGGCGGACGCCAAGCCCCTGCCGGAATGCGATGCGATCCCGCGCGCGGAAAACCTCATCAATGCGACCGGCGCCGATTTCCGGATCGGCGGCGACAAGGCGTTTTATGTGCCGTCACAGGATTTCATCCGCGTCCCGCCGCAACCCGCTTTTTACGAACAGATCAATTATTACCGCACTTGCTTTCACGAGCTTGGACACTGGACCGGCCACGCCTCGCGTTTGGGTCGCGAATTCAAGGGCCGCTACGGAAGCCACGCTTACGCCCGCGAGGAACTGGTCGCCGAACTTAGCTCGGCCTTCGTCTGCGCCTCGCTTTCCATCGCGCCGACTGTGCGCCATGCGGATTATCTGGGCGCATGGCTTGAGGTTCTGAAAGAGGACAACCGCGCGATTTTCAACGCGGCGTCGCTCGCCTCCAAAGCGGCGGATTTTATTCTGGCCTTTGAAAATCCGGCGCCGGACACTGACGCCTCTGCGATGAAGCGCGCAGCATGAGCGCGCATAGCGAAAAGCCGGAAGCCGAGGAAACGGACGCGGGGTCGCAAACGCTAATGCGCGGCGTCGCGCCGATCACTTTGCGCGACCGGCTTAGCGTATTGGCGGCGGCGCCCATGGCGCCGCGCGCCGCGCAAAAAAGCTGCGACATGGGACTCTTTGACTTGGAATCCCGCCGCCAGATCGACCTTGTCGATGAATTGCGCCGTCTCGACCAAATGGCGCCGTCTCAATCCAAACCATCAGCAACAGGAGAATGAAGGATGGAACTGCAAACAATCCCGCTCGACCGATTGGAGGTTTCGGCGCTCAATATGAGGGCGTCGCGCAAAAAGCCATATCTCGACGATATATTGCCGTCGATCCGCGAACGCGGCGTATTGGTGCCGCTGCTCGTGCGTCCAAACGGCAAAGAAAACCATTTCGAAATCGTCGCGGGACGGCGGCGATTTCTGGCCTCGAAAGCAATCGCAATCGAGACCGGCGAGGCGCGTGATCTGCCCTGCCGGGTGCTTGCCGAAGGCGATGACGCCGCCGCCGTGGAGGCCTCGATTCTTGAAAACACCGCGCGGCTCGAACCCGACGAAATGCAGGAATTCGAGGCGTTCAAAAAATTGAACGACAAAGGCAAGAGCGTTGAAGAAATCGCCCGCATATTCGGGGTGACGGAACTCACCGTGAAGCGCCGCCTCGCCTTGGCGAGCCTCATTCCCGGCATCCGCAAGGCCTACGCCCAAGACGACATCGATGGGGCCAGCATCACCGCGCTCACCCTCGCCAGCGAATCGAAACAGCGCGAATGGTTCGAAATGTTCAAATCGGCGGACATGCGCGCGCCGCGCGGGTCTGCGTTAAAGCGCTGGCTCTTGGGCGGCGGCGAGATCGAAACCGGCGCCGCGCTGTTTTCTCTTGACGATTATGACGGCGACATCTTCGAGGATTTGTTCGGCGAGCGTTCGGTTTTCGCTGACGCCGAGAAGTTCTGGGCGCGTCAGGAAGCGGCGATTGAAGCCCAGCGCGAGAAGCTGATTTCAAGCGGTTGGACCAAGGTGACGGTCCTGCCGCGCGGAGAGTTTTTCCATTCATGGGAGTACGATCAACTCGCCAAAAAGCAAGGCGGGGAAGTGTTCGTCGAAGTGCGCCATTCCGGCGAAGTGGCGTTCATCAAGGGCTACGCGCCCCGGCGGAAAACCCACGCGGCGAAAGAAAAAGCGCGCGCCGAACGGCCCGAATGCTCAGCGCCCTTGGAGAATTATGTAGATCTTCACCGCCACGCCGCCGCGCGCGCCGTGCTCTTGAAACACTCTCGCATTGCGCTGCGTTTGCTGGCGGCGCATCTGATCTCAGGCGCGCCGAATATTCGCTGCCAGCCCGACAGACAGGCGACGCGGAAAGAGGAAACGGCGGCGAGCGTTGCGGCGTCGAAAGGGCAAAAAGCATTTGAGAAAGAGCGCGCCGAAATCGGCAAATTGCTCGATCTTGACGAGCCGCCCTCTATCACCGGCGGCAATGAAGACGGCTGGCATCTGGCGTCGATTTTCGCGAAAATGATGACGCTTTCGGACGCAGACATCGCCCGTATTCTGACTTTCGTCACGGCGGAAATCATCGCAGCCGGTCATGAGGCGGTGGACTGTCTCGCGCGCTTTGTGCCTATCGATATCGCCGACTGGATGACGCCGGATGACGCGTTTTTCGAGCTTTTGCGCGACAAAAACATGACCAACGCCATGCTCGCCGACATTGCGGGCGACAGCGTTGCAAAGGCGAACCGCGACGCTGCTGCGAAAGCCCAGAAAGCGATCATTCGCGACTGCCTCGACGGCCGGAACGGGCGCGAAAAAACGCCGAACTGGCGCCCGCGCTGGCTGCAGTTTCCGGCGCTGTCCTATGGCGACGCCGGAAAACCCGGCGCAGTCAAACGCGCCGAGAAAATCGCGCCGCTTTTTGCGGAGTAGATAATCACGGGGCGGAGCGCATTTCGCGCTTCGCCTCGTCATTTTAGAACCTATGGCCGTGATATTCAGAATATCAAAATCACGCCTTCAATCAGCGCCGCATTTAATTCGCGTGTTTCAGTTCCGGCGCTCAGAACGCCATTCGTCTCTCTCGATTTCGCTTGAGCGACGACAACCATTCCCGGCCTTTATCCAAGCGAAACTGAACGACGACCGGCCCGCCCGAAACCGGCGTTGCCGGATTTTTTCCTCTGGGTCGGACAATTGTCCGACGCCATTCATCGCGAAACAAAAAATCCGCCCCCGCCGGTCCTCCGCTGGGCTTCGGCCCTCACGGATTCAGGCGGCCCGGCGCGCCGTTCTCATCGTTTCGCGTCAGGCCGGGGAATGGTTCTCCGGCCAAGCGATAAGGAGACGAAAAGATGGCTCAATCACTTGGAACCGTAACGAAGCGCGAGAATGGCGGCTTTGAAGGCACGTTGGCGATGATGACCTTGAACACCAAGATCACCATCGTTCCTAATGAGGCGAAGGACAACGAGCGCCAGCCCGATTTCCGCATCTACGCCGCCAATTCAAGCGGACGTAGGGGCAACGAGATCGGCGGCGGCTGGAATCGCGTCGGGAAAAATTCCGGCAAACCTTATGTCTCGCTCACCTTCGCTCATCCGGCCATTGGCGAGAAACGCGTTTTCGCGAACCTCGCCCGCGCCGCCGGACAGGAGGACGAGCGCGTGCTCGCCATTCTCTGGAATCCGCAAAACTGATTACGTCGTTTAGCGCTATCTAGCTCCCGCGCGAGAGATCGCGCGGGGCCTCGCATGCTAGTGTTGGGAAGCGCAGCAGAGAGCCAGCGTCCCCTCATGAATAAATGCGCTATTCAGCCGTGTCCTTGGGAATCACTTTTTGAATGAGGCGTTCAGCATTCTTTTGGCAAATGCTGCCTGCGCCGAGATCGGTTCTTTGATTGGCCCACACGAACTTCACAATATCATCGTCCTGATCAGGACGTTTCACGAGATGAACATGTTCTAGCCTCTTTCCCTCGCGTGACAGTGCGGCGAAAGGATCGCCGCTGTTGCGGTCGAAGAGGGCTTCTCTTGGCAGCTCTCCAAGCAGAAAGCCTCGCAGAGCCTTCGCTGAAAGTCGTTGTTCCTCCCAGCCGACTTTCGACCAGCCCTGTAAAACGTCTCCAATATGGTCCATTCGAGCTGACCAGAACCAGCTCGGCCGCGAGTTCCGCTCAGCGGCGGAGGGGTGTAAAGCAACGCTCGGCATTTCTGTGCATACCTTGTCAAAGAACGTTTGCATCCGCTCTTGAAACGTTTCGTCTAATGCGAAAACCTTGGCGGTGACTTCGTCCCAGTTTTTGGGGAAATCGCTGCGGTTAAAGATCAATGGCCTGTCGCGGCGGCGCGTCGAGAAGACTGCCAGAAATTGAATGTCTTCATATCGGTTAAGAAAGCGCGTGAATAAGTCACTGTTCCAGCTCTTCCAGCCATGGGGCTCGGACCGCAAGTAACTGCACCCGCCATCCGTGAGCATAATGCCTTTGACGTGAGTACTTGAATTTTTCACCTGGTTTCGCGCTGCGCTCATGGCGCGCCAGACGACATGGTCCTGATAACGTTTCTTCATTTGAGGGCGGGGGAAATGATAGGGAAATGATTCTTGATTTGCGTCATACGCAATATGAAAGTTGACGCCTTGGTCCCTGTCCCAAAACTGACGGCTCCAGCTTCGTCCTCCTTCAGCCTTGTAATGACGCAGCCAGGGCCGGACTTTTTCGTTGAAGTATAGCGGCATTTCTCCGCGAGTCGGAATCGCTGGCCGCACATCCTCGCCTTCGACCCATTCTTCCACGCGGAAAGACAGGCCTTTGAGATCGATCCCAACTGCTTCGGCGATGCGTATCACTTCTTGGAAAAAGAGGTCTTCGGTTCGAGCCGCTTCAAGGCCATCCTGAAAAACAGTTTTTATGTCGGCGATGAAGTCAGGCGCGTCCGCCCACGAGTCCGTAAACAAAAGATCTGGGCAAGCGCCATCTTCGAGCGCTTGCTCGTAACGCAATTCCCCAAACCTGTCGAAGGCATCCAGAAGCGCTATTTCCCACTCTGTCG
This sequence comes from Alphaproteobacteria bacterium, assembly GCA_030428745.1. Lineage (GTDB taxonomy): Bacteria > Pseudomonadota > Alphaproteobacteria > Caulobacterales > Parvularculaceae > Hyphococcus. The sequence continues at coordinate 16,130 of JAUIEG010000001.1, read as the reverse complement.
CAATCGCAGCATTTCCGCCCTTGGTGAGTTTCCTGATGATGCTCTTGTAATTATCTTGGGTGAGGTGGCGCCTTACGCGGAGTAAGCCGTCTTCCGTAGAGCGCGTTGAAAAGATCGGCACAGAACCTCCTGAAGATCGAAACTCACATCAGTTCAGATGTGGGCTCTATATTTGATGCTCAACGCCGCCGTATCAATAGGTTGGCTATGATGGATTTGGCCTAGCGGCGGATGCTACTGAAGCCGTCGCAATCTTCGGTGAGTTTACTATCATGCGCGACTAGAGCCGACCCGCACTTAAAGAAGCTCAATACCCGAAAACTCTCTTCAATCAACTTTCACACCCCGGCGCCTAAAGGCGCATACCGGCCTGCGGCCGGGAAGGGGCCAAGCCCAACCATATCAGGGCGTTAGAATTCCCTTGCCCCGTGTACAAAGTCGCAATTTCGCTGTGCACATTTTGCCGCTCATCGGTCGAAAAACTTGAGCCTCACTAATGTATTAGCGTCCGATTACGCTGTACACGCATCAAGATGCTACTCCCGTTCGAGATTTTTCTCCTTTTGGCGCAGACTAAAACGGATGCCGGACATGCGCGAAGGGCCGTCTAAAGTCGCCGCGAGACGCTGCAAAAGACGGGCGATTTTGGGCGTAGGAACGGTCTTTTCAGGCCGTCTTTCAGCGTGTTTTTCGCGTTGCGCTTGCGTCGTTTTAGCATGCAAATCCGAGCGTATTTCCAGCGAATTTTCATGCCCGCGCGCCTGAATAATCTCCAGTTTAGGCGTCAGGTTTTGCTGTTTTTGTATATTGAATCCGAGGGTTTTCGCTTCCTCTCGCCACATGGAAAGAAGCGCCTCGCGGTTCATTTCCTGTTTCGGTTTTCGTGTCCGGAGCGCCGCCATTTCCATGCCTTTCGCGCTCGAATAACCAAAAGTTCCGGCGGCGTTTTCGATAGCCTCGCGGCGTTTTGAGAAGGCGCGCTCAACGTCCATTGGGATCGCCGTCACGCGAAAACCCTCGGCCTCTCTTGTGATCCCGACGCCCGATCTTTCGAGCCCGTTTGCGAATTCCGCCCGGTACATGCGGCCCGCTTCCTTCTGCGCCAGATAAAGCTCGCGGCCGACAATTGCGCCCCAGCTTCCGTCATGGCGGGGCGCCAGATTGAAGATGAAGGCATGGGTGTGGAGCTGGGGATCGAGGTCGCGGCTGGTGTGATGGTCGAAGGCCGCGACCAGCAGCCCGGCGGTCCTTTCCTTGATGGCGCCGCGGCGTCCGCGGCGGGCCCAGGCATGGTCGTTTTCGAGTTGCTTGAGGGCTGTATTGACGGCTTTATGGTGTGCGGCTTCGATAGTGTGGCGTTGGTTTTCGTTAGAGAGAGCCCATAGGACCGAAGCGGATTTCGGGGCGCTGAAGGTCATGTCCCAGCCCGCCGTATGGGCGATCCCGTTTGCAAGAATGAGCCGCTCTCCGGTCCTCGGATCGAGCCCTTCGAGGGCCGCCTCGAAGTCGGATTTCGAGATCGAACCTTCCAGAGAAAGACGTTCAGCGGCGCGCCCCTCCCAGCGACCGGGGGCCTCGCCCTCGCGGGCGTAATAGTCATCCTTGCCCATATGCTGGTAATAGGCCGCCGCCGCCGCGACGCTTTTCCGGACCGAAATCGAGGCGACCATCAGTCGTCCCTGTCGCTCCGGATGAAGTCGGCGGCGGCTTTCGAAATGGCGCTTTCGGGCTCGGTTTTTACGCCGGGCTTACCGTATCTGGCGCGCTCCGTCGCCCGATAAGTCCACTGCGCCGGCTGCGATGCGGGCCGCAATTGCTGCTGGCGGACGTACGGAAGATCGAGTTCATAGGCGTCTTTTCCGGGACCGAGCAGCGCGATCCGGATGCTTTTCCGCCGGGGGCCGAGACGGTTCGAAAGGTCTGCGGCGGTCACGACCCGGCGGGTTTCGCGGTGAATGCTTTCCGTGACGGTCGAATGGCCGCCGCTGGTTCCGGTGCTGCGTACTTTATATTCGACGTCCTGATCGCCGATCATCAGGCTTGCTTCCTCCGCCCCCCGCCCGAAATTGAGCCGCGTAATGACCTGCGTGCCGATCATGCCGATCCAGGAATCGGCGCGTTCGCGGCCGTAAACACTGCGGATCTGGGCGATGTCCTGCGCCCCCAGAACCACGATCACGCCCTTCGACCGGCCCATATCGAGGAAGGTCGAGAAGTCGCTCATGCGCGGCAGTTGCGGGAACTCGTCGAGGAAAAGCCAGACCCGCCGCGTGCGCGATTCTGAGAGCGACGGGCTGCCGACGGCGGAGGAAAGAAGCCCCAGTAGACCGCTGATCCATGCGTTCGAGAGTTCCGGATATTTGGCGTCGCGCTGTAGGATCACCGGCTTCGCATGATCCATATGCAGCCACTCATTGATGGAAAATCGCGGCGGATTCTCATGCCCGCCCCAGCTTTCAGCGAGCGCGCTCACGACATTCAGATGCGCCTGAAACGTCGTCAGCACGCTTTGCGCGGTCTTGCTGGCCGGGTCTTTCAGCACGCGCATGGCTTCTGGATGATAGCTTTGCGCGGTCTTGAAAAGCGCCGCCGCATCCTGAAGCACGATGTCCCGGAGATCGGCCCAGCTCCATTGTTCGGGCTTTTCGGCCTGCAATTGCGCGATGCAGGCGACGAAGATTTCGCGCGCGGCGTCCGACCAGATCGGGTCATTGCTCGCCGGAATAAACCGCGCCGCCAGCTCCCTTGCGTCCTGTTTGGTGCGGCAGTCCGCGGCGACGTTCCACACGAAAGAGCGTTCGTCCTGGGGTGCGACCAGCGCCGGTTCGGTCGGCATGGTCGCGGTCATGTCTCCCTTGGTGTCGAGAACCAGCACCTTGTCGCCGCGCCCGATGGCGGCGTGCATCAAGTGCAGCATGGTCTGGGTTTTCCCTGCGCCGACGCTGCCCCAGATCAGCCAATGGCGAGTCTCGCGCTCGGCGCTGATATGGATTCCCGGCGGGAATTCGAGCCCCTTTCCGGAGCGCCGGCGTTCGGCGGCGCAGGCGCTTCGAAGCTGGCTGCGGGCCTCGCCGCCGGTCCGATAGCGCCGCCCGCGGACGACTTTTGCCTTTGGCCGCTCCATGCGCGCGGCAAGCGCGAAGGCGAAGAGCGCGGCGATCCCGCTCCCTGAAAACGATAGCAATGACCAATAGCGGACGTTGAAGGCGGACAGCGAGCGGGTATCAGCGAAATTTTCACGGCAAACGCTCCAGACGTGGGCGGCGTTGTCGTCGAAGAAGAAGCTTCGCGTCCGATAGTTTGCGCACTGCGCAACAAAGTTCGGATCGTATCTGGCGAGGCCGCCTTCCGGCGCCCGGCCGACAGGCGTCCATCGTTTGAAGCCCGTCTCGAAGACGGCGAGCGCCGCCGCGAAACTGACAAGTGCGGCGAGAAACAGGATTTTCTTTGCATTACTCATGACGGGAATTGTCCTTTGAATGCTCGCCCGCAAGTACCTGAAGCAGGGCCTCGAACATGGCGAGAAGCCTCTCCACAGAGGCCGATTGCTCTTCTGTTTTCCGGGAAACGGCCTGCATTTCCTGCCCGATAGACGCGAGGCGCCGCTCGATGGTCAGCATGCGTTCCGCCTGTTCGCGAGAATGCCCCTTGATAAGGCCCGCGAGGATCAGCTCGCGCGCAATGGCGGTTGGACGGCCTTTGACGATGTTTGCGTGTTCATGAAGCCGTTCGACGGCTCGAGCGGGCAAGCGGATGGTCAGCGGCCGGGTTTTACCGCCGGTCACTCTGGTCCCGCCTCGCCCGTATGGCGGCGCTCCCTCGCCCCCATCCATTCATAGAGCGCCCGCCGGCGATAGCGCACGACGCGGCCGAGCTTGAGAAACTTGGGCCCGCCGCCGCGCGAGCGCCAGGTCGCAAGCGTCGCCGGCGGCACGCCTGTCAGCTTCGCCGCGTCGGCGGCGGTCACCGCTTCATCGAACCAGCCGGGATTGGCGCGCGCGATCTCTTCAAGCGGCGGCGGGGAAATAGGTCGGGTTTTGGGACTTTCGGCCATGGTCAGGCCTCCTCGTTACTGAAACGAGGACGAGCCCAGCACAGGCGAAATCGGCGAAATAGTGAGGAAATTTCGTCAAATTCACAAGAACTTGCGCACATGATTGAAAACCGAAAGCGACGGCGTCAGCCTCCAGCCAATCATGGACATGGCAAGTACCACTTGAGTGTAGGGTATGCACGCTCGGCAGAGCTTGCCTCGACTTAGACCCTTCCTGCTGCGGCTGCCTAGGAAGAAGGTAACCAAAACCCCGGATGAGGCTGATGAGCTTATCTCTTAACCGCAAATAGATTCGAAAATAGAGTCAAGTAAAAATAGTCTCGTAGTTTATTTTGTTACATAAATTTCCCCAAGGGGTTGAAGGTCCAATCATGCATGGTCAATTGCGTACAAATCAGGAACAGAAATCGGCTCTGCACCTAATTTAGCCTATAGCAGCGCCCTATTTCGAGAGGTTGCGCCATGGGCATTGCAGAAGACTTCAAGACCTTTCTCGACAATATAAAAATCGACAACGCAGCCACCATTTCGCTCCGATATGGCGAAGTCACTGCAGCGCTGAACAAAAAATTTCGAGACACAGAATCAAAGACCGCAAACAGCCTGCAAGTAGGTTCTTATGGTCGCGGAACGGCGATCAAGGGCGTGTCTGATCTAGATATGATTTACATAATGCCCGCGAATAAGTGGGACAGTTATAAGGACGGCAAACAGTCCGAGCTGCTTCGTGACACTAAAGACGCCATTAAAGCACGATATCCTTCAACCGTTGTAAAAGTAGATCGGCTTGTGGTGCGCGTACTTTATAGAGACTTTCACATCGAAGTTATGCCGGCGTTCAAACAAGAAGATGGTAGCTATAAGTACCCAGACACTAAGAACGATGGATCGTGGAAGATTACGAAACCACAGGCCGAGCTTGATGAGATACGCGAAAGTGATGCGCGCAAGAACAACAACCTTCGTCGTCTATGCAAAATGGCCCGAGCGTGGAAAAACAAGCATGGTGTGGCGATGGGTGGGTTACTGATCGACACGCTAGCGTATAACTTCCTTGAATCCACAACTGAGTACGACAACAAAAGCCACTTGTACTACGATGAAATGTGTCGGGATTTCTTTCAATATCTCGCAGATCAGCCAAAACAATCAGAATACGCAGCGCTTGGTAGCCGACAGCGCGTACGCGTAAAGAAGCGATTTGAAAGAAAAGCAAAGAAGGCGCGCGATCTGTGCCAAAAAGCAATAGATGCCAGCGGCCAAAGAAATGAGCGCCAAAAATGGCGAGACGTATTTGGGAATGGTTATCCGGCCCCTGAGGTCAGTGCTAATGAAGAAGCAAGCTCTTCGCACAGCAAAGCGCAATATCAGAACACAGAAGAGTTTGTCGAAGATCGTTTTCCGATTGATGTGCGGTATCACCTTCGAATAAATTGCGAGGTTACCCAAAAAGGTTTTCGCGCTGAAATGCTGCGAGAGTTGGTCAGAAAATACTCGTTTTTGCGACCAGATAAGAAATTACGGTTTGAAATCACGGACAGCTCCGATTTGCCAGAGGGGACGGAGATTTATTGGAAGGTGCTGAATCGTGGCCCCGAGGCCAAGCGGCGTAATATGATCAGGGGACAAATTGTACGTGACACAGGGGGCTGGGAGAAGCGTGAAGAATCAGATTTCAAAGGTGACCACTTTGTTGAGTGCTACGCCGTTCTTAATGGCGTTGTTGTAGCTCGTGATAGCATTCTGGTTCCCATCAATGCGAACAAAGAAGAAGTCTTGAAAAATGTCGGATGAGGTCGATGTCTCTTTAGAGGACCAAATACGAGAGTGTTTTGGTCGCGTTGTCTATTCTCACAAAACTCATGAGCGAATGGCGGAAAATTACGCCACTAAACTCAATAGATACAAAGTCGCACAAATAGCGCTCACAGGTCTCGCGAGCACCGGCGCGGTTGGTGTTTTTTTCACCGATACGCGATGGATTGAAATTGCGACCGTACTGCTGTCGTTCTCGACGCTTTTTGTATCCACCTATCTGAAGAATTTTGATTTGGGCGAGCTTACACAGAAGCATCGTGACGCTGCATCAAAACTTTGGAATGTTCGCGAATGCTATTTGTCGCTATTGACGGACCTTCCATTGCTGGAGAGAGAAGCTGCCATAGAAAGGCGCGATGAGTTGCAGACCGTGCTTGCGGCAATTTATCAAGCAGCGCCCCAGACCAATGGCAAAGCGTATCAGCAAGCGCAGGATAGATTGAAAAACAAGGAAGACCTGACTTTTACCGCAGAAGAGATAGATTGTTTTCTGCCACTTTCGTTGAAGCGAGCCAAAATTCATCCTTGACCGTCCAATAGCGCGCTGTCTGTCCCGATTGTCGATAAATGCGACGTCGGCGCTTTCGAAAGCCATCCGCGAAAATTAGGGAGGCGCTGTGTTTGAGGCAGCACCTTGTTGTTCTGGTCGAGGTTTAACGAGAACTAGAAGGTCGCGAATTCAATCCGCTGCATCCTTCGGCTTTCCCATTGCGACCCCTGGAGCTTCTCCATTTGTGAAGATGATGCCAGCTTCCTCGAACGCGCGGCGGATGGCAGCCAATGTCGCGCGAGTTGGCGCGGTGTAACCTTGTTCAAACGTATTGACTGTCGTCGCCGAAATTCCTGCTGCATCCGCTAAGTCACGGATTCCCCAGTCTAAAAAGGCGCGCGCCGCCCTGCATTGTTCTTTTGTCAGCATGGCGGTGACTGTAATTTGGCGACAGTGTTGACGCCATAAACCGTAATTGGTACAGGGATACAAGATTGTATCATAGCACCAATCGGAGGCGCGCATGACTACACGCCGGCACCTTTTGCAAGGCGCAGCTTCGCTGCTTGCGCCTGCCGAATTCGAAGTTGAAAGACCGCTCGACTTTTCGCTGAGCGACTCGCCTTTCGGCATCCTGATCGACGAATACCGCCAAATGCTCGATCAGCTCGACGGTCTGTTCGCCGTGCGCAATCGGATCGAAAAAATCGCCTTCGCCCGGAAAGGTGATGCAAGAATCTGCGCCGAACTGCGCGTTATCGATCAGAAAGCAAACGCCTGGTATCAGACCGAGAAAGAGATGATCCGGCTTGCATCGCGCACGCGCGCAGCATCTGTCGACGAGGTCGTCCAGAAGTTGATTTTGTGGCGGTTGGTTCAATTCGACCAGCCAAGCTTCAACAATGCGTGCGACATGATTCCCTTTTCGGCCTATCGCGATCTGCTTTTCCTGGCCGGAAGAGAGTCGCTGACAAAGGACTCGGACAAAAAAGCACTGGCAATCGTGTGGGACGATGAAGCGTTTAACTACTCCGCCGACGATGATGATGATTTTGACGATGACGAACCGTTTTACGGCGAAGACGAAGAAGAGTGAACAACGGGGTTTACCCGAGCCGTTTGCGCTAATGAACAAAGCAAAGGTCTGCCGGTGATGTTAAGGTTCCGCTAGTGACCTTTGGACCGAAGAATTTCGCCGATTTTGCGCTGGATCGTCGCAACACTTGGAAGATCGGATTCGTCAAACTCCTCAGCGGCGCGCTTCCATGCCTCATAGGCAAGCAGCTTTTTCGGAAGATTGGGCTTTTCTGTTCGAAGTTGCAGCAGCGCTTCAGTGATGTTGCTCCATGCGGCCTTTTGCGGTCGGCCGCGCGTGCTTTGTAAAGAATCCAACTCTCTTACTTTTTCGAGGTTCGCTACCAGTCTTGCGCAGTCATCCTCCTCTAGAAAAGGCGGTAGGGGGATTTGGCGCAGCGTAAACCAGCGGCGCAATTTATCACGCGGCACATAGATTTCTTTGAGATAGCGCCGTCCGGCCTTCGGGTAATGATCGAAAGGCATCTTGGTGAGCGCCGCGAACGCCTCTTCCTGACCTTCTGGTCTGGTTATGTCGTGCAGCAAGGCATGCCATTGCGAGGCGTCGCCGGGCAGCGCGTCGAGGGATTCCATGACGCTGGCGATGGTCATCCGGTTTGCGCCGAAATATTGCTGCGGTTTCGGCGAGAGTTTCCGTTGGGCGGGTGTCATTTCCGCGGGCGGCGTCTCTATCGGCACATGCAGCCAGTTTTCAGCAGCGTCGCGCGCCTCTCGCGCGGCCTTGTCGAATAGATCGATGGGGGAGGGGTCGAACGCGCCGGAGAAGACGGCGCGCGCCAGCATGTCCATAATGTCGGCGCTTTCGAGGCCGGCATGGTTTTCGGCGGCAAGCCTTGCGGCCCGGCCGAGTTTAAGGAAACGTTCATCGAACGGCGAAATGTAAGATGGCATGGCGTTCATCCTCATACTCTACAGGTTCATCATCGGGTCTTTCTTTCACTTCAGTTTTGTGCTGACGGCCCTCGGTTGGCATCGCGTCGCGGATAAAAGCGACGGCTCGTTCCGCTAGTGCTGCGCGAGCGTCCTCTGCATAGTGGATGTAACGTTGCGACGTTGAGAGTTTGCGGTGACCGAGCGCCGCCATGATCTCGGCGGCCTGAGCGCCCTGCATCGCCATATGAGTTGCGAGGGAATGGCGCAAACCATGAAGTCCGATTCCTTCAGGGAGTTTCGCTTCGGTCCGCACGGCTCGCCAGTCTTTGGTGACATTGATGCATCCGGGCTCGCCTTTTCGGGAGACTGGATAAACGCGGCCCGCTGCGTCTTTGCGCATAGGCGGAAAGACCGGCCCGTCAGGTGGGCCGCTTGGCTGGCGCGATAGAATTGCGCGCGCCAGTTCAGGCAGCCCGATGATGCGTGATTTCGCCGTCTTCTTCCCGGTCTTGTGCCTCTCGGAGGATTTGATGATGACGCCGCGCTGCAGGTCGATCTCACTCCAGAGAAGTCCGGTGATTTCGCTGCGCCGGGCGCCGGTGAGGGCGATGAGCCGGAATATGTCAGCCACGGCTGGCCTGACGCGGCTTTCACGCTCCATCGTGTCGAGGGTTTCGAACAGACGCCGGTAATCCTCAGCATTGCGCATGACGATATCGCGCTCGCCGTCGCCGCCTTTGTCTACATCGCGGGCGGGATTCCTATCGACCAGCCCTTCCTTTCCGGCCCAAGAATAGATTGCCGCCAGGATGCGCATGGACTGCCGCGCGGTTCCTTCGCCGCCGCGAACGATGGAGCGGGCCCGCCAACCGGTTTTCACATTCCTTGCGGTCTTGCCTGAAATGATTTCCCGGCGCGCTTTCTTCACCTGCTCCGTAGTCAGCATGCGGGCGAACTTCTTGCCGAGCAGGGGGCGCAGGTGGTTCTCGATTCTGCCTGTGTCCGTCTCGCGCGTGCTCTTTGCCTTTTCCTTGAACGCCTCGCTTGCGAGATAGGCGTCGAAAAGGTCTCCGACCGACATTTCCGCTTGTGCGACTTTCTTCTCCTCCAGAGGATCGCCGCCCTTGCGGACGCATTCGGACATTTCCTGCGCGCGCTGGCGCGCTTGATCCAGCGTTAGAGACTCAACCTTTCCGATTGTGGCGCGCCGGCTGCGGCCTTCCGCCGTCCGGTATTGGAAGACGAAGCTCTTCCGGCCGCTAGGGAACACCGAAAGACCGAACCCCCATGGTTTTTCGTCCCAGACATAGTAGCGCTCAGCTTTTGTTTGGGAGGAGGCGATCAGGCTCTTGGTGATCCGGGGCATTCACCGCTCGCTTTCGTTCGTTCCGGTCTTGCTTACCCAGTCGCTGGGTAAGCGTATGGTAAGCAAGATCGCTCAAATCGGGACAGATTGTAGCATTACCCCCGGACCGCGTCATCAATATAATATCTTTATTTTCAGATATTTATCCAAGTTCAGCAAAGTCAGGCAAACGCGCGCAAATTACTTAACTCTGCACTGTCACGCCGGAGGTCGCGGGTTCAAGTCCCGTCACTCGCGCCAGATTCCCCAATAAAAATCGATAGTTAGAGCTTTGCACCTCGGGCCTTCCCATGTTGGTTTTTATCAGGGTACCGAGGGGGTACCAAAATTTTACGAACCGAAAATGTAGAACCACAGTATCGGCTAAGACTGGGCTAAGGTTATTCGTAGCGGAACCAGCGAGAGTTGCTCGGTATGCTCCCCGTTTCGCGGCTTCCATTTTTTTGCCATGTGACCTCGCCCGCATGAATGCAGCCGGCTTCTAGTTTCAAGGTAAGTACAGGGCAAACAGCTAAATCCAACTTCGGATAATGCTGTACAGCTGTGAACAAAGCCTGAGGGCATAATCAACAAGTGCCTAAAAGGTCGGATTTACAGTGTCGAGGTAGGTGGGGAGGCATTGTTCTGCGACGGCGGTCGGATGCCGGACGAGGCTCCGCCGCAAACCCCGCTTTTTTGGGTTTTCGAAGGTTTAGGGACGGGGTTCGTAAAGCCGTTGCGTTCAAGGAACTGCTACGCCGATGATGCCTCATCGCGACCGCGATTTCAGCTCGCTCGTGATTGTAACATACTAGCTATCGTAGCATCCAGATATGCGCTTGCATTTGCAATTCTAATGCGCCGAGCAGTATTGGGGAGAGCATAAACCGGGAATGGTGTGGCGCTTGTACTTTCGGAGCGCTACACAATATGTTCCTGGGCTGCTCAATTTAACGAGTGGCGGAACCGGGATTATAGATCGAACTAATGCGGAAATGGGCCGAGATAAATTCTGTCGCAAAATCCATTTACTAAATGAAAAAGGCGTCGCGGATTTAGTTTGTCGTAGTTTGCGGCATTATGTGAGACATCGGTACGTCACCGGCGACGGATCACTGAGAAAATCAAAGCGGCCAAGCTTTTTGCACAATGCTGTAGCCTTGTTTCGGTATGGTCGGTATGGAGAACGCGAGTTTCTGCAAATCAGGCGGAGTATTAGGCGGTTCTTGGCGTTTGAAGGATTTTCGCTCCGCGATGGATGCTGTGAACGTGAATTCGTGGGTTGAATATAGGGCGGAGAAAATTGACCAATAGGAATATTATCGAATTAGGAGCGCATCTTGAAAAATCGCCGTTCGCGCGAGGTCTTCGATTAAAGCCTTTGGAAACGTCACGAGACGGAATTGCTTTTTCCGCACACCTTTCGACAGATATGGCCGAGCCTGGCGCCGCAGGACTGATTGCGGCCCTTGTCGAAATTGCATGCTCTTGCGCTGCCGTAATACAATCTGGCGGCATTTGTAGAACAATAAATTTGAAAACGGACCAGCACGGCATTAGCGACATACAAGATCTGCTTGTTAGCGGTAAAGTTGTTTTTATTGATGAGTGCAGCATAACAACCGAGGCTCGGATCGAAAACAAAAGTGCAGTCTTGATTGCGTCTGGGCGCGCCATCGCACTTGTGGAAAATCCTGGCGCTGAACCAATGATTTCAAGAGGCGTCTGATGATCGCGTGTGATCGTAATGGAGTAAGGTCTACCTACCGTTTAGCGACGTATTGACGCCGCCGGTGAGGATCGCGAAGGCGATGTGGGCAGGCGATGCTATCTACTAGGCTCTGGGGTTCCCGGCTCGGACTATCGAGCCGATCATCAAAAAGATGCCAGAGCTGGAGCGGCTGCGGCGAAGGCCACAGCACGCTTTATAAAGTAGCGAGTTAGCAAGCCATATCGCAAGTCCGGCCAGAGTCGGTCAGTCCGTGTGTATGTCAATTCATAGCAGCGCATGAATATGCAATAGAAAACAGATGTCAGCAGTTTAAGGGAAAAGGCCATACTAAGCTGAATGGACTCAGCTGGATTACTCCAGCACCTTTAAGAAAGGAGGCGGATCCCCACCAGCAAAACAAAAACTTTATTTAAACAGAGTCAACACGATTTCTCTGACCAGAGGACGTATTTTGTCGCTGCTGCAATCGCTGCTAACCAAACTACGCATGCCGAGCCCTTGAGCAAGCGCCAACAGCAGTTCAAGCCGCTCGTTCAAGTCATTTACCCTTACATCATCCGAAAGCATATCGCTTAACATTTCGCGACCGTCTTCGGCAAGCTGGCGCAGTCTTCCGGCGACTTCGGGACTACGCGTGCTTTCTGCTACAATTTCCAGCATAAGGGTTGACCAGAATGGCTCCATCTTTTCCGAGGCCCGTCCCGTGAGGACTTCGATTAGGGATTCAACGGGATCGCTGCCCATACCCACCATCGCTTTGAGCTCAGCCTGTTTTTTTTCGACATGTTGCTGGATCAAGGCCGAAACTATCTGCTCCTTGCTTTGGAAATAGTGATAGATATGGCCGGGGCTCATTTTCGCCTCCTTAGCGATTTGAGCTACACGCGCACCGTGAAAACCGCTCCTGAGAAAGCATCGCTCAGCCGCGTCTAACAACTGCTGCCGGCGATCGCCCGTGTTCGCCTCTTTTCTATTTTCCATGTTGTCGTGACCCTCCCTAACTTTCTTCATCTTTTCTTTCAACTCGAAGACCTTGTCGCGGCCCACTGAAAAGTCAGGAGTTGTCTATTTTAATAATCCGAGCCCTGCAGACCAAACAATCATCATCGCTGTAGCGGGATCAGGCGTCTTTTTCTGTCTTCGGCATATAGATCAGCTAACGCAGGAGCGATTTCCTTTTTCGTTTTCAAAACCTAGCCGCACAGCGCCTTCAGATCAGTATTGGGGTCCGCAATAAGACTCTGATCTGGCGCGGCGTTCTGAAGAATCAATTTCTTCCCAACCGTGAATGAGACCGCGTCATTGACAGCGTCGACCGCTAACAAGATCTTGTCCTTGAAATACCAAACCGCAAGAGAGTGCGAGGCAGGATTTTTCCGAACAACATACGCGTCATAGCCAGCACTAAGCCCAACCGTCTGCAGCTTTGCATCATATTGATCAGACCAGAACCACGGCAATGGATCATATGCTTCATCACCGCCCGCCATATTCACTGCTGCGACTTTCGCCTGCTCCATGGCGTTGGGCACGGATTCAAGCCGCATCGATCGTTCGTAGCGAGCCGAGGGGAAAATAGTGCAGTCGCCGGCGGCCCAAATGCTCTCATCAGATGTGCGTGCGTGATCATCAACGACGATGCCGCCGGCAACATCAAGCCCCGCTTCGACGGCCAACGCGCTAGCTGGCTCCGCGCCGATGCCCACGACGATTGCCGTCGCGTCAATGACCTCGCCATCCGATAGCTCGACACCGGCAACCGCTCCATTGTCACCGAGGAAACGCTCAAACTTGGCGCCAAGGCGTAATTTGACGCCTGCATCTTCGTGAAGCTTCTGATAAAACGCGGAAATAGGCGGGCTCGCCACACGCGCCAAGACCCGTTCCGCCAATTCCACCACCATCACATCACGTCCAGAGGCGCGAGCAACGGCCGCCACCTCAAGACCGATATAACCGGCGCCAATGATCACCACCCGCCCGGGCGTCGTCAAAATCGCGCGCAATTCGTTAGAATCGTTCAGCGTGCGTAGATAGTATATGCCCCGCAAATCAGATCCCGGCGCCAAAAGCCGTCTCGGAGGGGCTCCAGTCGCGATCAACAGCTTGTCATACGCCAACTGATTGTCCCGGTCAGTCGCCACGCGCTGGGTGCGCCGATCAATCGAGCGAATGGGCTCGCCAAGCCGCAATTCGATTCGCTGCTTTTCATAAAAAGCTTGAGGACGCAGATAGAGCCGCTCCGTAGCAAGCTCCCCTTTTAAAAAAGCTTTCGATAATGGTGGACGCTGGTAAGGGAGGTGGTCTTCAGCGCCGATCATTACAATATCGCCGTCATATGCCGACTGCCGCAACGACGCCGCGCATTGCAGTCCCGCTTGTCCCGCACCAATAATTAGCGCGCGCTCTTTCATTTCTCATGCCTCATATGTCTGCACGCCGCTGCACCTTTCACGTAACGGCTACCGAGGTCGCATTGGCAGTAAAAATTCCTCATGCCGCCGCTCCTGTTACGTTCTGGAAAATCGCTGCAATTCCCTGCCCGCCGCCGATACACAATGTGACGAGACCAAAGCGCCCCCCGACTCGCCTGAGCTCAAACAAACATTTTGTGGTAAGGATGGCGCCAGTGGCGCCGATTGGGTGGCCTAGTGCGATAGCGCCGCCATTTGGATTGGTTTTCGCCTCGGGCAAACCGAGCATCTGCGCAACGGCGATAGCCTGCGCCGCGAAAGCCTCATTGGATTCGATGACATCGAGATCCTCAACAGACAAATTCGCTCTTTTGAGGGCGAGGCGAACAGCTGGTATCGGGCCTTCACCCATTGTAGACGGATCAACTCCGCAGCGCGCATAAGCGACAAGACGCGCAATGGACTTGAGATTGTTCGAGCAAACATAGTCGCCTGAGGCCAACAGCAGCGCCCCGGCGCCGTCATTCAGACCAGACGCGTTACCAGCAGTGACAACGCCGCCATCCCTCACAAAGGCCGGCTTTAAGGATGAAAGATCTTCTAGAGAGACGTCTGCGCGCGGATGCTCATCAGCTTCAAATAAGGTCACGGTTTTTCCGGCAGCAACCTCTACCGGCGTGATCTGCTCCCGAAACCGCCCTTCGCTAATCGCCTGAATGGCCCTTTTGTGGCTCTCCAACGCAAATGCGTCCTGGGCTTCGCGGCTTACGCCGTACTTTTTCGCTACGTTTTCTGCGGTAACGCCCATATGGCCGGCGCCGAAAGGATCCGTAAGCGCGGTCAACATATCGTCTTCAAAAGCAAGCGCACCCATCTTCATTCCGAAACGCGGCGCGGCGCTCGAATACGTCGCACGGCTCATGGATTCTGCGCCCGCGGCGACACCAATACCGATTTCACCAAGATGAATTTGATTTGCGACGTAAAGAACCGCTTCCAGGCCGGAACCGCATAATCTGTTTAACGTCACAGCTTGCGACTCCGCCGCCATACCTGCGCTTGCCCCAATTATACGAGAAATATAGGCGTCACTTGCTTCTGTTCTAAGGACGTTGCCCACAGCGATGGACTGCACGCTTGCTGGGTCGATACGCGCACGGTCAAACAGGGATTTGACAACTGTCTCGCCAAGCATGCGCAATGGCGTATTCTTCAATGTCCCTCCAAATCGGCCGATTGGCGTTCGCGTCGCTTCCACAACAAAAACATCGTGATTTTCATTCATTGCTTTGCTCGCCTTTCTTGAACACGCTTGCGTCAAGTCAGCCGTGACAACGGCATCGGCGCCATTGCGTTCGCCAACTTATGCGAGGGCATTTTCTTGCAAACGATCATTTGAGAAACCATCTACCGGGACCACACAATGGCTATCGCTTTAACAGCGGGAGCGCCTGGCGTTCACCTTTGCCTACATAATTTGAGAGTGGCCTTATGAGCTTGTTGTTGGCTAACTGCTCTATGACATGCGCGGTCCAGCCCGTGATGCGGCTTATGACGAAGATCGGCGTGAACATCGGGATTTCGAAGCCCATCAGATAATAGGCCGGGCCCGCCGGGAAATCGAGATTGGGATAGATCCCCTTCTCCGCCACCATGGTCTCGTCGAGAATGCGGCTCATCTCCCAATAGTTTTTTGCTTCATCACTGCCGATGACATCGACCATTTTCTTGTAAGCGTCGGTCATGGTGGGCACGCGGCTGTCGCCGGAGCGGTAAACCCGGTGACCGAAGCCCATGATCTTTTTCTTCGTCGCCAGCGCGTCGAGCATCCAGGCTTTCGCTTCGCCGGGCGAGCCCACCTCTTTCAGCATGTGCATCACCGCTTCATTGGCGCCGCCATGAAGCGGGCCCTTGAGCGAGCCGATGGCGCCGGTGACGGCGGAATAGATGTCCGATGTCGACGAAGCGATCGTCCGCGCGGTAAAGGTCGAAGCGTTGAAGGAGTGTTCGGCGTAAAGCGTCATCGAAATATCGAAACATTTGATGATTTCCGGCGCCGGAACCTTGCCGAAGCACATGTGAAAGAAGTTCTCGGAAAAGGCGAGGTCCTTTGTCGGCGCAATTGGCTCGTTGCCGTTGCGCAAACGGAAATCCGCCGCGACGATTTCCGGAATGCGCGCATACATGCGGACGGACTTTTCCATCAGCCCTCCGGGTGAGGAATCCTCGGTCGTTTCATCTTCCTGACCGAGAAAAGACACGGCGGTTCTGAGCGTGTCCATGGGGTGGGCTTTTGTGTTGAACTTCGC